>CAMYNZ010000583.1 GCA_947259865.1 uncultured Desulfobacterales bacterium
TTTAGTCGGTGAAAACGAAAAAATCTATTCTGCGCAAAAAGCGATCCAACGCCTTCATCAGGTGGCACCAGAGATAAAAGCAGAGGTTATTCCCAATGCCGGTCACGACGTAACAATCGTGCAGTCGCAGATGGTGAATACAAAAGTTCTTGAGTTTCTGAGAAAACCGTGACGCACAGCGAACAACAATTTCTGAAACGTGTCTCGGAGGGAATGAAGATGGATGACAGGCTAACACCATCGGCTATATACGAATTGGTGGCCGAAGTAGGATTTAAGAAATATTTCCACCTTGGCGGTTCTGAGGCCACAAGAGAGCTTATTGATCTTTGCCCGATTAATGAAAACAGCCGGGTTATTGATATTGGTTGTGCTTCAGGTAAGACGGCTTGCTTCCTCGCCCGGCGCTATGGTTGCAAGGTCATAGGCATAGATATTTTACCCAGTATGGTTGAGCGAGCCATGCAAAGGGCAAGCGCTGAAGGTGTTACAGGAAAAGTCGAATTCAAAGTTGGCGATGCTCAAAAGTTGCCCCTGGGAGATGATTTGTTCGATGTTGTTCTGGGTGAATTCATAACCGGATTGGTGGATGACAAAGAAGGCGCCCTAAGAGAGTATATCAGGGTGACAAAACCCGGCGGATCAATTGGGCTTAATGAAGCCACCTGGTTAAAGGCGCGCCCTCCTCAAGAAATGATTGAATTTTTAGATCGCGCAGTTGGTTTTAAAAATGAGCTTTTTACCCCGGATGGGTGGAAGCAACTGATAGAAAGACAGGGGATGAGGGAAATAATGGTCAGAACCAACAAAGCCCAATCTTTCAGTGAGCCGAAGGAGAATATCAAAGATTTAGTACGATCATTTCCAAGGGTTTTGTATAGTTTAATCCGGCGGCCCAAATTCAGAGCGTTTATAAAAATGTCATTATCGGTACCCAATAATCTACTGGATTACTTCGGATACGGTTTGTATGTCGGTAGAATCTGAAAGATAAACGGAATTGAGAAATGAAATTTAGAAAAGATATTTTGCCAGCCACGGGAGCATTTTCCAACAGCGGTGGTTTTTCTATCAAACGATATCATAGGGATATATCGATTGCCAAGGATCGAATTTTAGAAGGTAGCCAAATAGTTAAAACTGTTCAGGGACTCATCGAATATTCAACCTTTGGCAATGGTTTACCGGTGTTATTTAGCCATGGTGCCGGCGGCGGGCATGATATGGGCAGGGTATTTGCCAAACTGATTGGTGACGAATTTTTCTGGATATGCCCATCCCGTTTTGGATATCTGCGAACGCCCATACCGCAGAATGCATCCTTTGAATCTCAGGCCGATGCTTATGCCGACCTGCTTGATTTATTGAATATAGAAAAAGCGGCCATTATTGGATTATCTATTGGGGGTCCCTCGGCTTTATTATTTGCTTTGCGCCACCCAGACCGATGTGCCGCGTTAGTGCTTCAATCCGCTATTTGTAAAACGACACTAAAACGTCCAAAAGCGGATTGGTTTTATAATTTTATCTTCAGTTCTGATTTCATTTATTGGGTTGTATCTAATACCTTGAGGAATACCCTGGTCAGAAAATTTGGTGTCGATTCCGCAGTCATCAAATCCCTAACCCATGATGAAAAGAAATGGTTAGAAGAGGCGCTGTCCATATTTCATCCCGCAAGCCAAAGATATCCAGGAATAGTGAATGATCAAAAAGCCACTATATCCGACAAACAATATGATCTAGATAAAATAAACATTGCAACCTTAATTTTACATGCATTAGATGACCGTCTGGTAGATTACGATTTTGCAAAATACGCACATGCGCTCATTCGCAATTCTGAGCTCATTCCATTTCCAAGCGGCGGGCATATGCTGTTAGGGCAGTATGAGCAATATCGGGAAGTTGTGGCGAGTTTTCTGAAAGAATCTTATTTTTTTTAAAAGGATCAAGGAGGATACTATGAAAAAAAAATTGCCAATTTTTACCACACCTGAGGGTCGCGCAAAGTACATGGCGGCCTATGAGGCCATGTTTTCCCTGTGGAAAGTGCCGCATGATTCCATTGATTTAAAAACCGGATATGGTTCTACGCATATCAATGTCAGTGGACCCGACGATGGGTATCCTCTCTGTCAGTTTAAGTTCAACAGCATGGTTTGCCAACATTGCCGCATTAAGTACCAATCATCGCGTCTATGCGGTGGATGGGATTGGAGATGCCGGCAAAAGCGTCGCTGATCGACTCATCGAAAAGCGAACAGATTATGCACAATGGTTAAGAGACGTATTTGACGGGCTCAACATCGTCAGGGCTTATCTGCTGGGGCATTCCTACGGGGGGTGGTTAACGCTGAATATGGCGCTGGCTCATCCGGATCGGTTGAAGGCAATTGTTTTGCTGGCCCCTGCCGCCTCGATCTATCCTATGAGTTTGCTGACGCAACTCGGATTGCGTATACCATTTAAGATCCGTCCTCCCGCACGGTTTGTGTTTAAGATGATAGCGTCGAAAGGGACGGTGTTTGAAGAGACATTTATTCATCTAATGGAGATGGTCACAAGATACTGTGTGCCGGCCACTATTTTTCCGGATGTATATTCAGACGCGGAATTAAAACAAATCGGGCTGCCCGCTCTTTTGTTAATCGGTGCCGGGGACAAGATTTATAATCCGAAAAAAGCAATAGACCGTGCGCAACGATTGATGCCCGATCTCACAGCTGAAATCATTCCAAACGTTGGTCATACCTTGAATATGGAACAGCCCGAAACCATCAATTCACGTATTCTGGAGTTCTTAAGCAAAGATGAGTAGGTACCCGGGTCCAGCTTCCGGCTCGTAGGGCCCACATCCCGGAGGGAGGGCCCGGTACTGATTTCTCCCTAAAAGGGAGTGTTTGTTTTTTCTCATATAAGTGCTTAAGTGAGCTAAATTGAGCTAAGGTGCTTAAAACTGCTCCCAATTAAGACTTTATCGCAGTAAATTTTACGCTGACGACTTTGCCCTGTACGACGTCCAGGTCCTCTTCTGCCGGAGCCGGCGTAAACTCTTCGCCGGGACAGCATGCCATGGCTTTCAGCTCCTGCGGTGTCAGGATGTGCCGGGACACAACCATAATTTTGACAAAACCCACTTTTTTTATTGTCTGCCAGTAATCCTCTGCAGGAATTGCTCCTCCCAAACATCCTGCCCAATTTTCCTGAAAACGCTCGCGCAGGCGGGGATCAATTTCTTCGGTTAAGACTATATCGGATATGGCCAGCCGTCCATCGAGCTTTAAAATCCGATAGGCTTCCTTGTACACGGCTTTTTTGTCGGGACATAGATTAATGACACAGTTGGATATCACCACATCCGCAAAACTGTCGGGGAACTGCGAATTTTCCAGTTCGGCGACGCAGAGTTCAATATTCATTTCTTGCAGTCCCGACGCAATCACGGCTTGTTTTGCTCGTTCAATCATTTGAGGGGCAAAATCCAATCCGACGACCCGGCCCTGTTGGCCGACCCTGTGAGCCGCCAAAATGACGTCTATTCCGGCGCCGCATCCAAAATCCACGACCACCTCACCGGGCTGAAGGTTGGCAAAACCGGTAGGGTTGCCGCAACCCCGTGAAAGGTTGATGCCGATCTCCGGCACTAGAGAAAGTTCTT
>CAMYNZ010000584.1 GCA_947259865.1 uncultured Desulfobacterales bacterium
TTTGAAGATAATTTGCCGCTCGTAAATTGCAGCCTGCTGTTGGTCGACATCTTCCTCGAATTAATAACCAATGCATGTAAAGCCATGCAAGATAGGGATCAACGGCGACTACACGTGAGTACGCGCGCAGATCAAGGTGATGCCGGCCCTTGGATCATTGTTGAGATCAAAGATACGGGTCGAGGTATTTCCCCGGAGCAAATGACGCATTTGTGGAATATGTTTCAACAAAGTGAAAATGGGCTCGGATTTGGACTGTGGTGGTTGCGCACATTTATTGAACGCCAGGGAGGATCCATTAAATGCCATAGCGAACCCGATAAAGGCACGGTTTTTGTCGTGCGTTTACCCGCTGCTATCGGCAGGTAGTCATCGATATAATCCGACGCGTAGATTTACCGCAAGAAACAACCAAACAAAATTATAGCCGGGAGACAAAAATGCGAGGTAAAGTGCTGATTGTAGATGACTACTCCGATTGGCGCAACATGCTAAGCGGTTTGATCGAGCGGGAGGGACATTTGGTGGAAGCTGCAGGCAACTGGGACGACGCCTTGGCCTATATCAATGAAAACAAAGATCTGGACCTGGTAATTTTGGATATCCGCCTGATAGAGACCGAAGAAAACAATGAAGACGGCATGCGTTTGCTGGCTGAAATCCGTAAGCGGCTTTCTTTTACAAGGGTGATAATGGTCACTGGATATGGAACCATGGAGACCCAGCGCAAGGCTTTTAAAGAGTTTCAAGCTTTTGATTTTTTCCGTAAAGCCCAATTTGATTCGGATGAGTTCAGACGATCCGTTCAAGACGCAGTCGAACAGACTATCCGTGATCGTAAAACTTGGAAAGATAAAGAATTTATTCGCGATCAACATTATGAAATATGGCAGAGGGATAGAGCGGATTAATTTCGGGAGATACAGCCCGGTTTTAAGGTTTCGGGTGTCTGGTGTCAGCGCAGCCACAGGCCAATAAAACGGCCAGTATGATCGAAAAAAGAAACTTTAAAAAGCGAATATCGAATTTTGAAGGTTTGTATTCTGTCTATTCTATAAAAAGGACTGAGCGAAGCGAAACCATCCTTCGAAATTCAGCGGTTCGATATTCGAAATTCTGCGGTTCGCTGTTTAACATTTTCAAGTTTCATACAAGGTTTCAGGCTGAAAGGGAATTGCAGTGACAGCGAAGATTTGTAAGGATTGTGTTTTCTGAAATACAACGAAAACAGGAGGACACGTTGGCTAAAGAAGATTTGCGTATCGGAGTTTTTGTGTGCGATTGTGGTTCAAATATTGCCGGATTTGTAGACACCGAGGAAGTGCGCGAGTTCGCAGAGGCCCTGCCGGATGTTGTCGCATCGGTTCGCAACAAGTACACGTGCTCTGACCCGGGACAACAGGAGATCCAGCGGACAATTTTTGAGAATCGGCTCAACCGCATCGTGGTTGCATCCTGTTCTCCCTCCTCATATGAACCGATCTTTCGGCAATGCATCCAGGAAGCGGGACTCAATCCGTATCTGCTGGAGATGGCCAACATCCGCGAACACTGCTCTTGGGTGACCAAAAACCCTGAGGCAGCTACTTACAAAGCCAAAGACATTGTTAAAGTTGCTTTATCACGGGCGAGGTGGCTTTACCCCCAGGATGAAGAGCAAATTTCGGTCATCGACGCGGCACTGGTTATCGGCGGTGGGGTGGCAGGTATGCAGGCGGCCCTGGATTTGGCGGAGGCGGGTCATCAGGTCTATCTGGTTGAGAAAAAGCCCTCTATCGGCGGGATTATGGCCCATCTTGACAAAGTTTACCCGGATATTGAATGCAGCATCTGAATTCTGGGTCCCAAGATGATGGATGTCGGTCGACATCCCAACATTGAACTTCTGACCCACTCGGAATTAGAAGATATATCCGGATATGTAGGCAATTTCAAAGCCCGTATTCGCAAAAAGGCCCGCTATGTCGATGAGGAGGCGTGCGTCACCTGCGGCGTATGCACAACCGTCTGCCCGGTGGTTGTACCCGACGAATTTCAAATGGGCTTGAGCAGTCGCAAGGCGATCTACATTCCGTTTCCCCAGGCCGTACCCTCTGCTTATATTATATCGGCAGACGATTGTTTGGGTGACA
>CAMYNZ010000585.1 GCA_947259865.1 uncultured Desulfobacterales bacterium
GTAAATTCTGGCCATGGTATCTTCATACAGACCGGCCAAATACTTTCTCATTGCAGCTTTTATCGTCACGCCCAATCTCCCTAAACTATAACCTGGTCCATATATCCATCAATACGATACGGTATTTATAGCGGGATATTCATTTTTGGAGGCGATGCATTTTGTAAGGCATGTATACCATTCTAAAAATGAATTGGGCCGCTTTCCAAAATGGGTTGCTTTCATGTAATCCCTGAACGAGTCTTTCTTCTCTAAGTCGCTCGAGTGTAAATTTTGGATTGCCGCCTATGCCGTACCCCCCCATTAAAGCTGTCGGAAATTTTCCAAATTTTACCGTGGCGTTGGTGGCCAACGCTCTATAAAAAAAATCATAGTCTAAATTGATCTTAAATTTTTCTGAAAATCCACTTATTCTATCAAAAACCCTTCGATGAACATAGCATCCCTGATGTAGAAATATAAATTTGAAATGATTCCACCAGCATAGTCGAATCGGTTTTCGGAGCACCCTGCCGTTATTAAGGTTATCCAAAATGACCGGGAAACTGTGTATATCAAACCGTTCGTTTTTTAACAGGGGATAAACGTTTTCTAGTGTGTTTTGGCTCAAGAGTTGGTCATCGGCTTGAATAACAAGAATATAGCGGCCTTGGGCCAGTCGAAGACCTTTGTTTAAAGCATGGGAGATGCCGCGATCCGGTTCTGAGATCCAGGTCAGATTATAGGAACTTTCAAATGTTTTAAGAATGTCCTGAGTCTCATCGCCAGACCCTCCATCCACAACGATATGTTCAAGGTCCTGGTAATGCTGGTCCCGGACAGACGTCAGGGTTAATTTCAGCGTAGCGCCGCTGTTTAGGGCAGCCGTTATAATTGTAAAAAAGATATTTTTTTTCTTTGCTATCAAATTTGCCGACGCTAAATATATGGATTTTCGGGTAAAGTGATTACCTGATACCCTTTTTGCCTGAGTTTGTCTTTCAGATCAGCATCGGGCTCACTTTTGAATATGATCGCGCATATCAATTTGTAAGGGTTTAGCCGCAGCCGTGAGAGTAAATTCAAGAAAGCGATTCTCCGTTTTAATTTTCTTAACAAGGTGCTCTGGGGTGAAGCCTTCTCAAATCCGATCCCTTTTAGGTAACAATCATTTATTCCTTTAAATACTACCGCCCGGTAATTCATTGCCATCGCCAGCTTTTCGATCTCGCGTCTGGAAATGCGATAGATATAATTGCCTGATTCCTCGAAAGTATGCTTTTCAATTTTTTTGCCTAAAAAAAATTTAATCAGGTTCTTAAAGTGCTTGAACCAAATTTCCAAGACGTATGCATCGATATACTGATCGGAAGGTTCTATGAGCACCACCCCCTTTGAGGATACTCTGAGCATCTCATACAGTGCAATCATAGGCCGCGGAAAGTGATGATAGGATTCTTTGCAAAAGACAAAATCGAAACTTTCCTCTCCAAAGGATAGGGCCTCTGCATTTTCTTTTTGGTAATCACGAATATATCCCGCTTGTTTTCCTTCGATTAAAAGCGTATCCGCTATGTCGGTCGCCAATACTCGGATTCCTTTTTTTTCAATATAATGCGCATCTTTACCGTAACGACCATCGCCGCATGTCAACCAGGAAGCCTGGGGATATGCTTCCAAGAGTGGATTGATCAGATGATACATACGGTCATGCCGCCATGCATCGACAGTATCATCCTCAAGCCAGGCTTTGGCGTCCCTGGCCTTTTGTCCGCCACGGCCATGGTCGTGAAAATGTTTTTCATGACATTCATAGCTGGTAAGGGAAAAGTCTTTTTTGCGGCTCATACGCCCCTCGATCGGTTGCAGAAATCAAGGATCCATCAGCGGCTCAGCGATTCATAGAGATAGGCCATTTGCTTCGCCTTAGTGGATATGTCATAACTTGTTTCGACCTTTTTCCTGGCCTGTTTAGCCAATGCTATCCGGCGATTTTCACTTTCCAAAACCCAGGCGATGCCTCTGGCCAAATCAGCCGGATCCCGAGGTGCGGCCAGATAACCGTTTTTCAGATGATCAATCATTTCAGGAACACCGCCGATATCGAAAGCCACGCAAGGCGTGCCGCAGGCCATGGCTTCCA
>CAMYNZ010000586.1 GCA_947259865.1 uncultured Desulfobacterales bacterium
AACCTTGGTCTAGATACGGATAATATAGATCTTTCAGCGGGCTCAGAAAATGCGACCAAGTTTAATGTTTCAAGTGTAGCTGCTGAATTGGATGCTCAAAGGTTTGCGGCAAACATGCCGACTTTCCAAAGAGAACTTCACGCTTACGCTCAAAACTCTATTTCATAATCTGTCATTTAGCTGTATTTTTTAATTTCCTGTTAGGAAATATCATGTAGTATTGCGTTAGATTTTACTTGAGACATCAATTCACTGATCAGGTTATAAAACGTTGACATATTTTCATCCTATAGAAAAAACAAAAGAGATTTCAGAACAGGCTATGGACGCAATAGGAACGTATGGTCTTTTGCCTACTCCGGAAAACTATGAACTATGGTTTGTATATTACTCGGAGGCTGAGCCTGAGGTCAAAAATGCGATTGATCATATTATTGATACGAAAGCCGTTGATAACATAATATGCTCTGAAATCTATCAGCAATTCCTGAGCTCTGATAATAACAGCAAAGTTGTTCATTCTGCTGGTAATCAAATTCAAAAAACGATTCACGATGTTACAGAAGCAGTGTCGCAGGCTAATGAATGGACGGAGGGTTACAATAAGACTCTTTCTAAAACCAAAGAAGGCTTGGCGCAGGATAAAACACGCGAAGAAATTAACAAGATGCTAAATGACATGCTGGAGGAAACCACCGGCATGATCGACAAAAATGCTCATATGGAAGAATTGCTAAAGCGTTCAACCAAAGTTATGGAAGATATGCAGCGTGACCTTGAGATTGCTCAAAAAGAAGCCATCACAGATAGCTTAACGGGTCTTGCCAATCGTAAAAGCTTTGATTTGGAAATCCAGCGCTTGTCAAATAATGTTTTAGAAGGTGAGTGTGCAACCTTTACTATGCTTATGCTTGATATTGATCATTTCAAATCCTTTAATGACGGGTTTGGTCATCAGGTCGGAGATCAGGTCTTGAAGCTTGTTGCTAAAACTTTGAAAGACGGTATTAAAGGGCGCGATCTGGCGTGTCGTTATGGCGGTGAGGAATTCACAATTTTATTGCCTGACACGCCTATAGAGGGCGGCGCAAAGGTCGCTGAATATATTCGAAAAGAAGTGGCCAGTAGAGATATTATCAATCGTTCTTCGGGGGAACGCATTGCGCGTATAACAATCTCAATTGGTGTGGCTGAATACAATACCGGTGAAAAACTTGACCTTTTGATTTCGCGCGCTGATGAAGCCTTATATATGGCCAAAGATGCCGGACGTAACCAAGTCGCATCTTTAACGTATGATTCGGCATTGCAGAAAAAAGCCTAACCACTTTTCCTTAAATATCAGACTTGTTCCATGCGGGAAAACCCCGTATCAATAATCCATGCATGATGTGTATGAGATTCACGAAGACTCCGGTGTTACTCAGGAACAAAGTTTTTCCTCTTATCTTGATGGTTTGAACGCGGGGCAATTAGAGGCTGTCGAAACGCTGGACGGGCCGTTGCTTGTTTTGGCGGGCGCAGGCACAGGCAAGACTCGTGTTCTCACAACACGCCTCACACATTTGCTCAACACCGCAAAGGCTTACCCTTCTCAAATACTGGCTGTGACCTTTACGAATAAGGCTGCAAGTGAAATGAAAGAGCGTATTAGTCAGATGATGGGCGGGCGTCCTGTTGAAGGCTGGTGGCTTGGCACGTTCCACTCATTAGCTGCCAGAATGCTTCGTCGTCATGCGGATCTGGTTGGCTTATCGAGCAATTTTACAATCCTTGATCCGGACGATCAGATGCGGCTGCTCAAACAGCTTATGGAAGCTTCGGGCGTGGATACCAAAAAATGGGCACCAAAAGCCATGATCTCGGTGATTGATCGCTGGAAAGATCGCGGCCTTTTGCCATCACAAATTGATCCGCATGAGGTTTCCGAGCTAACCGATGGGAAACTGCCTGATTTATATAAGCGTTACCAAGAGCGCCTCAGAGCAGTGAATGCCTGTGATTTCGGGGATTTGCTGCTCCATATGATTACGATCCTGAAAGATCCTAAAAATGCTCATGTATTGCAGGATTATCATAATCGCTTCCGCTATATTCTGGTGGATGAGTATCAGGA
>CAMYNZ010000587.1 GCA_947259865.1 uncultured Desulfobacterales bacterium
TACGATAAGTACGCCTCATGATTGCAAAATTTGTACGCCTTGAATTTGAACTTTTTTCAAAACCGTCTGATTCTGACTTTTTACGGATTCATCAATTTTAATGGTGCCATCTAAAACACGCCGCCTATTATAGATATGCGCGTGCATGCTATTTCGATGGTTGCGGTCAGTTAAAGGCTGAAGGGTACTGTTTATGAAGAGATCCAAGCTCAACAACGGCCGAACCGGGGAGAAGCGCGAACCGGATTATCTTTCGAATAGAAGCGACAAAATCGTCGATTTAGCTGCGAATTTATTTGGTTTGAGGCCGAATGAATTCTATCAAATTATACATATAAAAATTTGAACAATTTTGCAAGATATCAGATAATTTTATGCTTTTTGGGAGGACGGTAAGATTGAACTTCTTCGAGGGGGAATTGGGTCCTTATCTCCCAGCAGAATTCACAACACGATGCTGGAGGCAAAGACGGCAAGTTTTAAGCGCTTTTACCCACGAATCTTTATTCGATTTTTAGGTTATATGAATGCTCTCCGGTGTTAACGCCACGGATATCCCAGGGCGGACCAGGAGGAATCCCTCAGATTGACCTTATAGCCCGAGTCTCCCTCTTGTTCAGGTACTTCGGCGGTGAACTGAATCGCACCGACTGGACAGACTTCCACACACGCCTGTTTCCCCCCAGGGCCTCCACCTTTCGGATCCCAGTGATAGGGGGCATTGGCACAAAGTTCGCATTTACGGGCCTTTAAATCGCCGCCATGGTTTTCGTCGGGCACCATGATAGGCCGACTGGGCGTATAGGGGCACTCCTCGACACACGCTCCACAGCCGATGCATTTGTCTATGTCCACCACTCTTCTGACATTTCCGAAGCGGGCATCGACTTTTAATGCATCTTCCGGGCAGGCGTTGACACAGCCTGGATCAACGCACTGCCGACATTGCTCGATCGTTACATCATGGGGCCATTTCTCGAAAGAATTTTGAATAACCTGGATTCTGGACAGGGAAAGATTCTCCACGCCCTCATTCACCAGCGAGCAGGCCAGCATACAGGACATGCAACCTTGACATTTTTTAACGTCGACCAGCAAGTAGCCTCCGGAAACGGGTATCCCCGCCCGGCCGTCAGCGAGTTTGACGATCTTCGGCAAAACTTCCTTGACACCGGTATAACCGCTGACTCCCACCCCGATGGCAGCGGTTCCGGCAACTTTTAAAAAATACCTGCGGGATACTCTTTTATCAGTGTCAGCTGTCATCTTTTGATTGATGTCATTCATAGGTAAATTCCTCCTCTGGATGTTATCACGGCCAGAACCTCTAATAATAGCCTTTCTATCCTTTTCCCAATTTACCGTTTTGCTCGAGTTCAGCGGTAACGTGATCCAGACCCAGGGATTTCAAGGTGCTTGCAGTCGGATATCCGCTTCGCGTTTCCCACCCTTGCTGCTTGTAAAAGCGAGTTTTAAATTCCTCAAATTTGTCTTTATCAAAATGCCGGCCCAGGGTTTTCACAAAACGCCATTTTCCGTTTTCCAGCCCGGGCATATACTCGGGCCGTCCGAAAGGCGAAACGCTTTTGTGGGAATAAAAATAGTCGGCGAAATGAACCATATCCCGGTGCCTGCCCTGGAGTGTCCAGATGGCGTGATCCAGATTCCATATTTTTCTTCCCAGCTCTATACCGTCCAGGAAGGTAAACTGCTTGCCGGTGACGGCATTGAGGAATTTGGGTTCTGCCGTACCGGTTGATCCGATTTTTCCGGGGCCGTAAAGATTCAAAAAATCCGGCCAGCGCCAGTCACAGAACTGGACGGACTGCTTCCAGAACCGCGTATAATGCCGGTGCCAGGTGACCAGTTTGGCGATGTGCTCGGAGTACATGTTTTCGGTACTGAAATCCAGCATGCGCATGTCTCCCTGAAACGGCACCATTTTATCGGTGTAGATTTTGACCATCTCCTCAGCTGACGCATACATCGGTATGCCATACTGTTTGGCACCGGTGGGATGACTGCGCAACTGATCGAAGCCGTGTTCATTAATGTCCCGGTCACCAAAGACGGTGCCGTAAGCCCAGTCCAGCTGAGAGCGTGCTTCCTT
>CAMYNZ010000588.1 GCA_947259865.1 uncultured Desulfobacterales bacterium
ATGTACTTTACTCTTTTTAACCCCTCCACTCTTTCATCCTTCCAGCGGCGTGCCTTGTATTCAAAACGCGGCAGGGTGCCATAGGGAACTTCTTCCAGTTTCATGGTCACCTGGGTCGTCGTTTTTATTTTGTCACCCAGCTTTTGAAGTATTGCGGCTTTGTTGGCCTCATCCAATGAAATTTTTTTGAATTCTATTTTTAACCGGGCAACCTCCTGGCAATTTTTATCAATAAATACGTTTCCGTTATATTCCGCGATCTCATCAAAAGAAAATACGGCTTCATCCACCGTCTGGGGCCAGACGTTGGTTGCTTTTATTTTTAGCATGTCATCGTAGCGGGATATGGTGCCGACCTCCCACAGTGCCCTGGAGGTTCGGCCGCAGTCACATAGACCGGGTGGCAGCAGCCGCACCCGATCGTCTGATCGGAAACGGATCAGCGGCATGGCCTCGCGCGAAAACGTGGTTACCACCGGCTCGCCCCAATCGCCGTGAGCTACCGGCTGATCGGTATCTTTATCCAGTACCTCGACCAAGGCGAAATAATCGGTCAAATGATAGTATCCGAATTGTCCATCCGGAACGGCACCGTATTTACAGGTAATCGCATAGTTTAAATTCAACTGGGTGGAACCGTAAATATCATGGATCACGGTACCCCAGATGTCTTCCATCCTGAGGGCCCAGGCTACGGGAAACGGCTCCGTGGATACGGTAATGCCTTTCAATCGGGAAAAGATCTCTTTAGGGTTTAACCCCTGTTCCAGGCAAATGGATGTGATGCGGGATATATACGCCGGTGTAGTCAGGATATGATGTACATTGAATCGCTGCATGGTGTCGATTTTTTGGTGGGTGTTGAATACCGCCAGCGGCAGGGGTGCAGCACCGAAATCCCGCAATGCTTCGTAGGACAGCATGCCGCCGGTCATGGTACCCAAGGGATACAGCACTGCGGACACATCCCCCTTTTCCAATCCGATGGCCGCAAAATGACATGCGGTTGAGGCATTGGCCGCCCAAATGGATGCCTCTTCATGACAATGGACTTCCTGACCCATACCGGAGGTTCCGCTGGTCAGGTTGATGCGGCGGATCTTTTCAGGATCAACACAAACCCTGCTGCCAAAAGGTGGATTTTCCTCCTGGTCTTTTATTAAATCCTGTTTATCAATAAACGGGAATCGGGCAATATCATCAAGGCGCTTAAACTCTTTCGGTTTAACCCCGGCCTTATCAAAGCGCCGCCGATAAAAATCGCTATTATGGTAGGCCCGATTCAGTGTCTCCTTTGTCTTTTCAAACTGAAGGTTTTTTAGCGCATCGATGGACAGCGTCTCCAGTTCTTTTAAAAAATAATGATTGTCTTTTGGAATCTTTTTTCTGTCCATTTCATGAGTCCTAATACTAATTGGAATCACCGCAGAGGCGCAGAGAGCGCGGAGATATTATTTTTTTAGCTTTTCGCTGAGAGGCCGAAAAGCTAAAATCCTCAAGCCCTGCGGGCATTGATGATTTGGAACATGAGGTATAAGAATAAATGTAAGAGAAGATAGTGAGTAGCAAAGGTTATCTACAATTTTTGAATCTTTAGGTTGGATCGAAATTTGTCAAGATTAAATGCCCAGATAGGATTCACGGATGTAATCGGTCTCCAAAAGCTTTGATGCTTCTCCCTCCATGTTGATGGATCCGTTTTCCAGGAGATAGGCCCGTTGCGAGATTTTCAGGCTCTGGTGGGCGTTTTGTTCCACCAGAAGAATATTTACGCCTTCTTGATTAATTTTCTGTACCACCCTGAAGACTTCTGCGACCAGCATGGGGGCCAGACCCAGTGACGGTTCATCCAGCATTAAAAGTTTGGGTATGGACATCAGGCCCCGTCCGATAGCCACCATCTGTTGCTCACCGCCGCTGAGAGTGCCTGCCATTTGAGATTTCCTGGATTTCAAAACGGGAAAAAGTCTATATACCCAATCCAGGGATTCTTTCAGCTTTTTCCGGGCCCTGCCGAGATAGGCCCCCATTTGCAGGTTTTCCAGGACAGTCATATCCGAAAAGAGCATGCGTTCCTCAGGAATTTGAATCAATCCTTTTTCAACAATC
>CAMYNZ010000589.1 GCA_947259865.1 uncultured Desulfobacterales bacterium
CAGCGCTTCAGGCTCCCTCGCCAGCGTAACCAGAGATACCGCAGATATCCCCAAAAGCTCAAGGGTGACGTAAATGTTAAAAATATCTGCCGACAAAAATAGAGCGTTTATTGCCGCCCACATGAACAACCACAGCGGCCAAAAGTATATCCGTTGATCAACCTGCCGGGTGGCCTGCCGGGGTGTCGCCTCTTTGTCAAGCCGAAAATAGCCCACGGCATAAACGCTGGTTATGGCTCCCACCAGGGCGGTCATTGCCAGCATGAATACAGCCAGACCGTCTACATACAATTCTATTGCCAGCGGCCGGTCCCATCCGCCGATAGAATACCATAAAGGTCCCTGGTGCATTAACCGGTATGTTGCGCCTGCTATGGAAAGCGACACACCAATGACGGTTGCTAAACCCAACGGCATGGCGGCGCGTGGAATCAGGAACGCAAAAATAGCGGTTGCCAGCGGAAAAAAAATAACACAAACAGGCCATGGTATGGTGTCAAGGAAAGCCATGGATCATCATTCATTCCCACTCGTCTTTTGAAAGTGTCGGCCGGCCTGTCAATTTTTGCAGGTGGCACGCTATGGCCAGGGCCAGGGCAGTTGCGCTGACCGCAACCACAATTCCGGTAAGAACCATGGCGTGCGGTATCGGATCCGGTGGGGCGTTTGGCACCCGATGGGCCGTGGCCACTAATACTAAAAATACACCGCTGCCGCTGACATTGATTGCAAGAATTTTACGCAATAGATGGGAGTAAGCAATCAGAGCATATAAACCTGTTGCAAAAAGGACCACACCCGCCAACGCATAGAGAACGTTTACGCTCATCATTTTAGTTTTTCTGAAAGTGTTTGGGTCGATGAAAGAACAGAATTTTCTGGTCGAGTCCCCGGAGGTCGACCGGCAATGAAGAGTAGCACCAGCGTGACAGCAATTGATACTGTTGCGGCACTTTCAATGAGTAAAATCAAATTTCCGGCCTGTTGCGGTGGGTATTCCAAAAACCGGTAACCTTTAACCATGACACCGGCGGCCACCCCAAGAAATACCGAAATGCCTGCCACTAGGGATAGACGAACCGGCCAACCCGCTGGTAACCGGGAAACGTCTAAAACAGACAAGAGCAATAATATTCCCGCAGCACCCAGCACGGCGCCGGCTTGAAAGGCCCCCCCCGGCGCACTCTTGCCGACCCACAGGAGATAGGCTGCCACCAGGACCATGATCGGCAACAGCCAACGGACAAATGACAACAATATCGTATCCGAAAATTTGCTGGCAGGGCCGGCCGCTGCGGTGCCGAGGGACCATGAGCCCATTGCCGCCAAAAGCAAAACGCCCATTTCTAACAGGGTATCATAACCGCGAAAATTCAGTACCACGGCGGTTAGCGGATTGCTGACACCGCTGCGCTTCAATTCGGTTAAAACCTGTGCGCTCAAACCGAATGAATGTCCTGGCAGCGACAGTACCGCCCAACAAAGCGCAGATGTTAAAGAAAAAATCAGTATTAAAAGCAATAATTTTATGGGGGAAAAACCGCCTTGGCTCCCATCGATGAGAAGGAACGGGGTACATACCGTTTTCATCTTTACTCACCCTTTGCGATTTTGTTGTTGCGGTTTATACGTTTTAAGGCCCACAAAAACAGAGCCCCTGTCACACCGGCTCCTATGGCAGCTTCAGCAAGTGCAATATCGGGAGCCTGCAGCCGCACCCAGGCCAGGGCCATCAATAAACCAAAAGCAATGAAGAGCACAATGGCTTTAAACAAATCCGGCGTTGCCAAAAGCCGCCAGGCCAACCCGACCAGGGTCAGTATGAGGGTCAAATCGAATACCTGCAGAATCAGGTTTGGCGTGTCTGCCATGGTTTTATCCCTTTCTTTGAAGCCGTGCGCGCTATCAGATGGCAGGTTGTCGCGCTGGCGAATAATATCAGCAGCCAGATCAATAATAGCTTCAATATGATGCTCAGCGACGACGTTTGAATCAAAACCCCTGAGATGATCAATCCCACTCCGAGATTGTCGGCCTTGGTCAAGGCGTGCAGCCGGGTGTAGACATCCGGAAATCGCAACAGACCGATGGTACCTGCCAAAAAAAAGGCAGCGGGTGGTTCCCAGAAACGTCGTACAAATGCGATGGCCGTGATGGCGGCCAACAATGCGAATACCAGGGCGACATCCAGAAGCGCAGGTGTCTGAAACGATTTGGACAACAATAACAAAATGGCCACGCCGGTGCTGCCGAACATTTGCGCTGACAGCATCCTGTCAGCCGGTGTCGGGCCCCGCATAATACGTATCATGCCGGCAACGACAGTGAGTAGCAGAAATAGAGCCAGACCCAGATAAAAATCAATCAACGCCTTCCTCCCTATTATCAATTTCTTTGTTCACCTGCAGACCGAAGAGGTCTGCCACGCATGATTCTATCGTTTTCAGTTCCGACAGAACAGGTAAATCAACGTCAAGTGCGTGCACGATTAATTTGTCCCCGGTTATTTCAACACTCAGTGTACCCGGCAGCAGGCTGACCGTGTTGATCATGAAGATGCGAGCAGCGGCCTGGGGCAGACCCATGCGGTAATCGACAAATCCGGGAACCAGGGGACGTTTCGGATGCAAGGCCCGCCGGGCCACATCGATGCCGCCAATAAAAGAGCGCCACAGGAAAAAGGGCAAAAATCGGGTCAGGCCCATTATACGCCAGCGCCAGGATGTGGACCCTGCCAGCCACAAACCGAGAAATCCGGCTAGAACCACGGCCGGTCCACCGACAATCCAGGAAGCCGGATCACCCGCCGTCAAAACCCACCATAGCCCGGCAAAGATCGCTGTGCGCAGCAGTGCTCTCGGCAACTGCCTGCGTAAATATTTATTTTGCATCTTATGGCTTTTTTCCACAGCACATATTTGATATATAGGAAAGAATGGAAATGGGATTGTTTTACGCCTGGGATAATGATCTAAAGCCCCTTTTTTTCAAACCAGCGGAAAAGCGCCAAAACACCCATAACAAGTAAAGGGATGATAATCCAATGGTTTATGCCAAGGATCTGGGGAAAGGTAATTTTGCCCAAATCACCCCAGGTCAGAACGGTTTGTTTCAGAGCCGGATAAGCTTCTGCAAAAATAGCTGCACCGAACAGCATCCCTATTATTCCCCACAATGCGTCCCAGCGACCTTCACCTAGAGCGCCGGCACCAGTGCCGGGACAATAACCCAATAGCCCCCATCCCAAACCAAAGATCAACCCGCCGATAATATTGCCCCCGAGAACGGTTGACTTTACGTTCAGCTTTACAAGACCCAAATCCGTCAACAGGTAAACTCCCACCATGCCGACAATTATGCTGCTCAGCATAAATTTCACTATGGTCATGTCGATTAATCGCAGGGCACCGAGCTGTTTATCGTAGCGGATGACTCGGGCTTTTTGTAAGAAAAATCCAAATAAAACACCGGTTATCAGGCCGTAAATTAATGATATCATTTGGGCTCACCTCCTGTATATAATACCCGGGCCATCACTATCCCGCCGATGAAAAAACAGATTAAAGCAATAAAACCGCTGACCGCCAGCTGAAGCGAACCGCTCAGCCCGTGACCGCTCGGTCAGCCATCAGCCAAGCGTGCACCGAACATGGCCACCAGTCCGCCCACAAAAGCAATAAGGCCCCTTTTGGTAGTATTG
>CAMYNZ010000590.1 GCA_947259865.1 uncultured Desulfobacterales bacterium
CAGATGGCCCTGCCCAACACCGCCACCGCCCAGGAACTCTTCAACAGCGTGGCCGCCCAGGGCGACAGCGGGTTGGACCACTCTGCCATGGTCCTGGCCCTTGAGAAGCTGGCCGAACATAAAGTTTGCGGTTAGGTATACCATGGATTTGCCAGGGGACGGCGGCAATTTTGTTCAGAACCCGATTTTAGGATCCAGATAGTCCAAGTTGCAGGCTTTTTTTACGGATTCGAAAAAATAAGGAGAGAGAGCCATGTCAGAAATTAAGATTATCAACACACCTAAGGCGCCGGCTGTTTTCGGTCCGTTTTCCCAAGGTGTAAAAACAGATTCTCTGGTCTTTGCCACGGGGCAGCTTCCGATTGATCCGGTAACCGGTAAGATCGTCAGTGACGATGTCCAAGAGCAGACCCGCCAGGTTCTTCTCAATCTTAAGGCAATACTTGAAGAAGCGGGATGTTCCCTTGATCGGGTTCTGAAGGCAACGGTGTTCATCACCAGCATGAACGACTTTACAAAGGTCAACCAAGTCTATGCCGGATTTTTCTCAGACACACCTCCAGCCCGATCATGCATTGAAGTTTCGGGGCTGGCCATGGGAGCGAAAGTTGAAATTGAAGCGATTGCCTTGCTTCCCTAGATCGGCCATCGGTGCTTATCAGTTCGGCATATGTATTTTTCGTACCGTTGCCAGGTGAAAACGATGACTGAATCAATCGAGGTCATCCGCGGCCGATAAAAGGCATTTTGGTGGCCATGATGGTCATAAATTGCATGTTTACATCCAAGGGGAGACTCGCCATATGTACGATGGCGCTCGCCACATGATCCAGATCCATTGTCGGTTCTTTGGCGGAAGAGCCATCTGCCTGGGTTGCACCTTTACCTTCTTCTAGAATTGCTTTAATCATATCGGTTGCGGCGTTGCCGATGTCTATCTGGCAGCAAGCGATATCATACTTGCGTCCATCAAGAGACATCGATTTGGTGAGACCGGTTATGGCATGCTTGGTGGCTGTGTAAGGTGCTGAATTGGGTCGCGGGGCATGGGCCGATATGGAGCCGTTATTGATGATACGTCCCCCCATGGGATGCTGGCTCTTCATGATTCTGAAAGCTTCCCGGGCACACAGAAATGCGCCGGTCAGGTTGGTGTCCACGACGGCTTTCCACTCCTCGTAAGGGATATCTTCAAAGAGTACAGACGGTCCGAAAATCCCCGCATTGTTAAACAAGACGTCGATCCGGCCAAAGGTTTCTTTTGTCCGAACAAACAGGTTGTGAACAGCGTCTGGATCGACGACATCCGTGGGTACAACCAGCGCTCGTGAACCGGCCGAACCGGATTCCGCTGCGGTCCTTTCTAAAGGTTCCGTGCGGCGGCCGGCCAGGGCAACAAAATAATTTTTCTTAAAAAAAGCGAGAGCCGTCCGCTTGCCGATGCCGGATCCTGCACCTGTTACAATTGCGACCTTCGGGATAGAATTCATCTGTCAAATCTCCTAAATATGAAAGAATAATATAATGTTCTTCTCCAATTTAGTTGGAGAAGAGGGTCCAAGCCCGCCACAGAGACGGCGGATAAAGATTCCAGGTGTCAAGCCCGCCACAGAGACGGCGGATAAAGATTCAAGTGTTTGTTTTCTATAGACTTTATCAGCGGCGTTAGCATTCTTCCGCTTTCTAGGATGTCTTTTTTTAGCTTACCCAATACACCTTTTTCAATACTTTCAAATCTTTGTAATTCTTTAGCATTTCACTCGACCCCTTGAATCCTTGACCCCTTGCACCCTCTGGGATCATACCTGCTCAATTGAAGATAACTGTTTATTTTGCTTTAATTGCCTACAACTAATCAGGAGAAGATCCTATTATATTCATTGACAATAATGCGGTGTCGTAATAGACGAAAAAATAAATAATATAATTAATAGATTAGGGGAAAACGGAAGTCAACATGATGCATCCACAATTCTGGCAGCCTAAACACCCGTTTCAGGAAAGCTGTTCCCGCATTCTCCATGGAATTACAAAATGGTGATAGATCCAAAGATTCCCTCAAACAGTCAAATATATCAGGCTCCGAAACTA
>CAMYNZ010000591.1 GCA_947259865.1 uncultured Desulfobacterales bacterium
GATATTTATCACCTTTCCAGTGATTCCAGTTCAGCCGGAAAGCGATTCGACTGTAGGCATCCGGCAGAGCCGCATCGGTAACCGAATTAAAATGAATGGCACCAAAGGTTTGGTGGGTCCCGCTGGACGGTTGACATAAAACCATGCGTCGGTGATTCTGGCCGACGATTCGTGAACTTTTTACGGATACATTGCGGGCCATAAAAAGCGGATTGGGATTACCCTCTCCAAATGGCCTCAAGGTATCAATCTCATCCAGCAGCCGGTCAGAAATGTCACTGAATTTAAGTTCACAGTCGATCAACAGTTCGGGTACAAATTCTCCGGGTTGGATGGTATCTTTTACCGATGCCTCGAACATCGCTTTGAATTCCTCAATATTTTCATCTTTTATTTTTAACCCTGCCGCCATCGAGTGGCCGCCGAATGCCTCCAGCCAACGGGCACATTTTGACAGACCCCGATAAAGATCGTATCCCGGTATACTGCGCGCCGAGCCTTTTCCAAGACCGTCATGGGTCGATATCAAAACTACAGGGCGGTGGTACTGATCGACCAATCTGGCGGCAACAATGCCAAGTACACCTTCATGCCATTGTTGCTGGGCGATTACGATCGCGTTATTGTTTGACTCTTGAAAATTTTTTGACAGATAGCTGCGGGCTTCCGTCAGGATTTCGGTTTCGGTTTCTTTTCGGGTCTTATTCAGCACATCCAGAGATTGGGCAATGCCTGCAGCAGTTACCGAATTATTGGCCATTAGAAGATCCATCGCAACCCGGGCATGTCCCAGACGACCGGCAGCGTTTAAGCGGGGTGCAATTTTAAAAGCAATGTCCTCAGAAGTAAGGGTTGTTCGGTTGATTCTGCTTATCTCCAATAATTTTTTTAATCCCGGCCGGGTATTTCCTGTTTTCAGCAAATTTATACCCGCATGGGTCAGGATTCTGTTTTCGGCCACCAAAGGCACTGCATCTGCAACGGTGCCCAGGCACACAAGATCACACAGGCGCAGCAAATTGGGTTCGGTACGATCATGCCAAAAATTTATATCCCGCAGGTGTTTTCTCAAGGCAACAACAAGCATAAATGCAACCCCCACACCGGCAAGATGCTCAAACCCGGCTCCACAATCGGGCCGGTTCGGATTAATAAGAGCCAGCGCCTGGGTTGGTGCGGTGGACACCCGGTGGTGATCCGTAATAATGACATCCAGGCCGGCAGCCTGTGCTTTTTGAATTGCCGCATGGCTGCTGGAGCCGCAATCGGTCGTGATGATAAGATCAATGTTGTTGGGAATGGCGTGATCTGAAATCTGCTCCGGTTGCAAACCGTAACCTTCTTTCAGCCGGTGGGGAATGTAAAGCGACGGGTTGGCTCCGATACTATCTAAAAATTCAAAAATTACAGCTGTCGACGTAATTCCGTCAACATCATAGTCACCGAAAATCAATATCTTCTCACCATCCACAATGGCTCTCCCGATGCGCTTAGTCGCAGTATCCATGTCCTTTATCAAAAACGGGGGCCGCAGGCTATTAAGGGATGGGTGTAAAAAGGTCGATGCCTGTTTGACGGAATCAATTTTGCGGTTAATTAAAATTGTTGCAAAAGTGGGGGTGCAGTTGAGATCCCGGGTGAACTTCTGGACGGATTTCAGATCGGGAGTAAGGGTGTGCCAGTGTTTTTTCATGAATGTCCCCTATAGCTTATAATAGTTTTAAGCACAATATTTTTGAGAGGGTTACGTACGGATGAGTTATCGTTATATAATGAAGAACAAACTTTATATTCAATTGAGCAGTTATGTTTCCGGAGGGTACAAGGGGCCAAGACCGCCGTCTCTGTGGCGGGCCTGGCCCCTCTTTTCCAACTAAAGTGGAGCAGAACCTTTTGGGACAGCTTCCAGAGATGTCATTGCGGGTTGCCGACTTTTTTATTGAAAACAGAAGGGATGTGTTTATACTTAAGGCAATGTGCGTCTATTCTTGCTAAAATCTTTTAACTGAGGCCCCAAACCCGGTACCAATTTTGCAAACAACAACGAAATATTTCCGGATTGATCGCCGTGAAATTGCCCCAATTTTGCAATCAACAACGAAATATTTCCGGATTGATCGCCGTGAAATTGCCTTTTTGAAATTTATTATTGAGGCTTACGATGGTATCGCTATGGTTTCAACCGTAGACCCGCTTATGGGAATTGTAAAGCTCGGCATCGCTCCCGGCTGTGAGGCTGACGTCGAAATGGTTTTACAGGATTTAAAAAAGGATGTTATGATTGAACCGATTGGGGAACACCTGAATTCGAATACTATTTGGTAAATGCAAAAAAAGAAACTTTATATTAATACCATCGGATGTCAGATGAATGTGTATGACTCCGAACAGATTGCCGATGCCCTGAAACCCCTGGGCTATGACGAAACTTCCGGTATAAAGGACGCAGATCTTATCATTGTAAACACCTGTGCCATCCGGGAAAAGGCGGAACAGAAAGTATTCAGCTTTTTGGGGCGGCTTGCCGTTTTGAAGCGCACAAAACCCGGTATTATTATCGCCGTTGGCGGATGTGTAGCCCAGCAGGAGGGGGAGAAAATACTGCAGCGTGCACCATACCTGGATGTCGTTTTCGGGACCCACGCCATCGGCCGATTACCGAATATTATCAGACGTGTTGAAGACAGAAAAATCCGAATTATAGACGTTGGGACAGCTACCCCAATTGATGACCTTGAACTGTCTCACCCAACAGCGCATGGCAGTAACGTCACGCGCTTTGTTACCATTATGCGCGGATGCGATAACTACTGCACCTACTGTGTCGTGCCCTATGTAAGGGGTGAGGAAAGAAGCCGGGATCCGGAACGTATCGTCAGAGAAATATCCGGGCTGGTCGCTACGGGCGTTCGGGAGGTCACCCTCCTCGGACAAAATGTCAACAGCTACGGTAAAAAGGAAGGGCTTTGTTCTTTCCCACAGTTGTTGTATCGTGTGAACGGGATTGCGGATCTGCTGCGGATTCGTTTCACGACTTCGCATCCCAAGGATCTTTCAGATGAACTCATCAACGCCTTTGATGAGCTTCCCAAATTATGCAACCATATTCATCTGCCGGTTCAGTCAGGTTCTAACAAAATATTATTAAAAATGAACCGTAAATACCACCGGGAGAAATACCTTGAAAAAGTCGATAAATTGCGTGCCAAAAACCCCGGTATTGCTATTAGTTCAGATTTTATTGTCGGATTTCCCGGAGAAACATCCGCTGAATTTGAGAAGACGCTGAAATTGATCAAAAGGGTGGAATATGACACTCTGTTTGCATTTAAATATTCCGATCGTCCCAACGCATCCGCCGCCCGATTTTCCGATAAGATTCCGGAAAAGGAAAAAACAGACAGGTTGCAGCGTCTGCTGGATTTGCAGGAAGAAATTACCCTGAAAAAGAACCATTCCCTGGTAGGATCAACCCAAACTGTCCTTGTTGAGGGTTTAAGCAAAAAGCAGTCTAATGCGCATCAGCAGACCCGGCTGCCGGACGATATACAGAGTACGGGACGGACTTCAACCAACAAAATCGTAAATTTCATTCGGGGTGATGCCGATCAATCCG
>CAMYNZ010000592.1 GCA_947259865.1 uncultured Desulfobacterales bacterium
AACAACGTCGACTAACTTGCCCGGTTTTAGATGCTCGCGCACGGGGTTGTTGCGCAGCGCTTCCTCCGACAGCCTTATGGCACGCTCAGTCCAAACAACGTGCTGCAGTTCTTGCAAAAGAGACCATTTGTCCGGTCCTGATTTAAGCCTAAGTTGATCGGTGCTGACCGACCGGATTGCATTTACCAGGGTCCGCTGCTTTTCCTCAAGCTTATCAATGACAATTTGGATATCTTTCAGCATTTATTTTTCGCTCTGTATATACGCTGCGACCCTGTCGCCAACCCGGCTGGTGCCGATGCCCATCTTACCGGCCTCCATGCTTTTGAGATCTTTTTGAATAACCTTAACCACCGCACTTTCAATGAGATCCGCGGCTTGAGTTTCTCCCAGATGCTTCAGCATCATTTGACCGGCCATCACGGCAGCCAGGGGATTGATCATGTTTTTTCCGGTGTACTTGGGAGCAGACCCGCCAATAGGTTCAAAAATAGCGGTACCCTTGGGATTTATATTGCCACCCGCAGCGATCCCCATGCCTCCCTGGATCATGGCGCCCAGGTCGGTGATGATGTCCCCGAACATGTTATCGGTTACGATCACATCAAACCATTCCGGATTTTTAACCATCCACATGCAGATGGCATCCACATGGGCATAGTCTTTTTCAACGTCCCGATAATCCTCACCGACCTCCTGAAATACCCGCTCCCATAGGTCAAAGGCGTATGTGAGGACGTTGGTCTTGCCGCAAAGGGTCAATTTTTTCCGTCTCTTTTTTTTCTGGCAGTATTCATATGCATATCGTATACACCGTTCCACACCTTTGCGTGTATTAATGGACTCCTGGACGGCGATTTCATCCGGTGTGTTTTTCTTCAAAAATCCACCGGCACCGGCGTAAAGGCCTTCCGTGTTTTCCCGAACCACGTCGAAATCTATGTGTTCCGGACCCTTACCTTGTAATGGTGTGGTGACGCCCGGGTACAATTTTACCGGGCGAAGATTGATATACAGGTCCAGAGAAAATCGCAGGTTCAGGAGGATTCCTTTTTCCAGAATCCCCGGTTTGACCTCCGGATGTCCGATGGCCCCAAGATAGATGGCATCCAGCTGGCTAAATTCCGTTATGGCTGAATCAGGCAGTATTTCGCCGGTCTTCAAATACCTTTCTCCACCGAAATCGTAATGGGTAAAGTCATACTTCACTCCCGATTTCTCGGAAGCCGCTTTTAAAACTTTGAGCCCTTCGGCAATAACTTCGTGACCCGTGCCATCCCCGGGGATTACACCGATCTGATATGTGGTCATCATCTATTTTCTCCCTTTGGCGATATGCTCCATCAAACCCCCGCTATCAATAATCTGTTGCATAAAGGCAGGGATGGGGATGGCCTGAAAACGCTGATTCGTCGAATTATTCTTTATTTCCCCTTTGACAAGGTCTACTTCCAGCTCCTGTCCGTCACTGATCCCATCGACGGCCTGGTTGCATTCCAGGATCGGCAGACCCATGTTAAAGGCGTTGCGATAGAAAATTCTGGCAAAACTCTTGGCAACAACACAGGATATCCCCTTTGCTTTTAGGGCTATCGGGGCATGTTCCCGGGAAGAACCGCAACCAAAATTGGATTCGGCCACGATTATATCCCCCGCTTTTACCTCATTTACAAACTGAGGATTTTCATCTTCCATGCAGTGTTGAGCCAACTGCGCCGGATCCGATACATTGAGATAACGGGCCGGAATGATGGCGTCTGTATCGACGTTGGCACCAAATTTCCAGGCCCTGCCCTTGAGTATCATCTTACAAAACCTCCTTTATCTGTATATTTTTCTCACCGCAGAGGCGCAGAGGCCGCAGAGTTTTTTTATTTTTAGCTTTTCGTTGAGAGGACGAAAAGCTAAAATCCTCAAGCCCTCCGGGCATTGATGATTTGCGTATAAAAACGGTAGTGCACGTGAATTTTCTTCTTTGTGCAGCTCTGCTGCTGAGTGGTTTTCAATTGCCGTCCTCTCAGCGGCAAATGAAAAAAAATCTAATCTCTGCGTCCTCAGCGCCTCGAGCGAAGCTCCTAAAACCGCAGATGCAGCGGCTACCGCCGGATTGGAGAGATACACCTCACTTTCTCTGTGCCCCATGCGCCCGACAAAATTTCGATTGGTGGTGGCAATAGCCTTTTCACCTTTGGCCAAAACTCCCATATAACCGCCCAGGCATGGCCCGCAGGTTGGTGGACTGATGACTGCTCCGGCATCCAGAAAAACATCGAAAAGGCCTTCTTTCAGTGCCAGGCGATAAATAGTCGGGGTGGCCGGAATAATGATCAGCCTGACCGCGGAATCGATTTTGTGACCTTTCAAAACTTCAGCGGCCATCCGCATGTCACTCAACCGGCCATTGGTACAGGAACCGATAACCGCCTGATCGATGGGATGATGGCCGATTTCATTGATGGCTTTTGTGTTGCTGGGGAGGTGGGGAAAGGCAACCTGGGGTTCGATCTTTGAAACATCAAACTCGAACGTTTCCCGGTAGGGTGCTGCCGCATCGCTTGAGTAAAAACGGTATTTTCGTTTTGCACGCCCTTTAACATAATTTTCTGTGGTTTGGTCGGGGTGAAAAATTCCGTTTTTGGCACCGGCTTCAACCGCCATGTTGGCCATTGTGAGCCGGTCATCCATGGTAAGCGCGTCGATGGTTTCACCCGTAAATTCCATGGCCTGATACAGGGCCCCATCCACTCCTATTTTACCGATGGTATACAGTATCAGGTCCTTGCCTCCGACCCAGGGTTTCAGCTTCCCCGTGTACACCAGTTTGATTGTTTCCGGCACTTTAAACCACAGCTCCCCTGTGATGATGGCTGCAGCCAGATCGGTGCTGCCCACACCGGTTGAAAAGGCCCCCAGCGCACCGTAGGTGCAGGTATGACTGTCCGCTCCCACCACCAGATCACCCGGCACCACGATGCCCTGTTCCGGCATCTTTGCAGCAAGATGTGCATTTTAGGATCCTTCTGGCATACCATTCTGTATTTATTGTGGACACCAAGGATATGATATACAAAAACTT
>CAMYNZ010000593.1 GCA_947259865.1 uncultured Desulfobacterales bacterium
AATAATTGACTATTTACGAATGAAGATTGAATATTTCAGCCCATTCTATCAGCAAGGCCGATCGATACGCGGTACATGTGTCTGCACTGTGCGAGTGACATCCACAAATCGCCACTAGTCAATCGACAATCTTCAATTTTACTTCATTAGGTACTGCCTGGTACGGATTAAAGCTATAGTTATAGTCCTATCCCTTCCAATCAAATCCCATTAGTGGTTACTTCCTATCCAGCCCCCTCCCCCAACTGAATACTTTGTATCCATCTTTGGCAGATTCCATATTCAAGCAAAACCCATTTATCCGCTCATAAAAAAAGGCTTATAAAATTATATTAATATAATCAAATGGTTACTTAAATATATTTTATTTATTTTAATTTTGGCATGTGATTTGCTCATACCCTTTGCCAACAACCAAGTTGAGTTTAGCGTATTTTTAATAACGCAAAAATAAATGAAAGGAGAAATTAAATGAAGAACTTGAACTTTGGTAAAATTGTTTTGGTTATAGGAGTTATCGCCTTGCTTGGAGTTGGTGTGAATGCTTTTGCCGGCTGGGGAAGAGGCTGGCATCATGGCTCCGATTGGCAACAACGGGGATGGAGAATGGGTGGACCCGGTTACGGGTATGGTCAGAGTGATGAAGAGATTAAAGCGTTGGAAAAAGAGCGTCAGGCTTTCTTTAACGAAACCGAATCCATCCGGCAGGATCTTTATGCCAAGGATCTTGAGCTCAGAAGCGAATTGGCCAAGGACACCCCGGATGCAAAAAAAGCCGCGCGTCTGCAAACGGAGATATCCAAGCTGGAATCAAATCTCGATCAGAAGCGTGTTGATCACATGATCAACATGCGAAAGCTCAATCCCAATGCCGGACGTGGCCGCGGATTCATGGGCGGAGGCGGAATGGGGTATGGCCCCCGCTATGGCGGTGGCAATTGTTGGCGGTAAACTGATTTACTTGACCATCAGCCTCGAACCCTTAAACAGGGGCGGTTGACACCCACCGCCCCTGCAGTTATTTTAAGGCTTGATCAGTGAACGAAAACATCCTAATTTCAAACGTCAAAGGTGTTTCAGATATTAAAACAGCCCTGGTATAGGAGAAAAATATCGACCCCCGGCAAATAAAAGATAAATTTGCAGCCAGGCTGCTGACCAGGTATCCGTCCTTCTTTCATAAATGGGCCCAAACGGCTGACATTTTAGAGTTCAAAGTTTCACCCTGGACCCCGTTTGACGGCGACACGGTTCAGAGTCGCATCGCCTTGGTCACGACCGGCGGTGTTCACCTATCCACCCAGCAACCCTTTGACATGAAAGATCCGTCCGGAGACCCGTCCTTCAGGGAAATCCCGGCGGATACACCTCCTAATAATCTAACGATCACGCACATCTATTACGATCATTCGGATGCCGACAAGGATATCAATATCGTTTTCCCTATAGAGCGGATTCGTTTGCTGAAAGATATGGGTGAAATCGGTGCGGTAAACGACCGGCATTTTTCATTTATGGGACATATAAGGGGATATCACATCGATACATTGTTAAATGAAACAGCACCCCGGGTGGCAAGTATCTTGAAGGAAGACGGCGTCGATGTGGCCATCCTCACGCCGGCCTGAGGCCTCTGCAATCAATCCGTGGGACTGATCCAGCGCGTGATTGAAGCAGCAGGAATTGCATCCATTTCAATCAGTCTGTCAAAGGAGATCTCCTGCAAAGTAAAACCACCGCGTGCTGTTTACACCGGTTTTCCAATGGGTCATCCACTGGGCTATCCGGGACAGATTTCCCGCCAGATCCAGATTCTTCGGATTTTACTGAAGCATCTCAAAGAAATGGATTCCCCCGGTAGCCTGGTAGAACTGGATCTCACCCAAAAAGATGATCCCAGGGGCATCCGCACTGCCAGGCGCGTTTAACCGCTTTTTCCAGTTTGAGTTAAATTGGGTTATGTTTAGAACATGGTGCTAAAATACGGACCGTAATGGGGGCATTCTTATCCAATAAAAGTTCAGCTATCCAGCTGAACCCTTTGTCCGTTGTTTGCGGATCAACACGAATCA
>CAMYNZ010000594.1 GCA_947259865.1 uncultured Desulfobacterales bacterium
TGCATACCCTGCACGGCCGTGCCATAGCGGTCGCTACCGGCTTAAAGCTTGCCAACCCGAAACGTCAGGTGGTTGTTTTTACGGGAGACGGTGATTGTATGGGTATCGGCGGTAATCACTTCATACATGCTGCCAGAAGAAATATCGATCTCACCGTAATCATGCTGGACAACCACATTTACGGAATGACAGGCGGCCAGGTCGCACCGACGACCCCTATGTATGCGACAACCCAGACCTCCCCCCATGGGAATCCGGAGCAGCCGATTAACGCCTGTGAGGTCGCCATCAGCTGCGGCGCCTCTTATGTGGGCCGCTGGACCACGGCACACCCCAAACAAACAAGAAAAGCAATCAAACAGGCGATAAACCACAAGGGGTTTTCATTTCTGCATATACTCTCACAGTGCCCGACCCAGGCCGGACGCTATATTTACGATACCGGTAAACCCGAGGAAATGTTACAGCAATTAAAAAAGGAAGCGATTACAACCCAGAAGGCAGCAAAATTGTCCAAAGAAGAATTGGGGGATCGGACCGTCGTCGGACTTCTGTATGAAACCACCGACCGCCCGGAACTGTGTGAAAGTGTATATGCCTTAATGCAACACGGGAAAGGATAAACGCATTGAAGAAAATCACTGTTGATGAAACCTACTGCAAAGGCTGCCATCTTTGCATCAGTCAATGCCGCAAAGCGGTACTGGCTGTCTCCTGCACCCGCAATGCCAAAGGCTATCTGATTCCGGAAGCCCGGGATCCTGACAATTGCAGCGGATGCCTGCTATGTGAAATGATTTGTCCGGATATGGCCATCTTCGTGGAGGGCCAAAACGATGAGAAATGAAGTTATATTTGCCGGCTTCGGCGGACAGGGGGTGGTCAAGGCGGCGTTGTTACTTGCCCAGGCGGCGGGCTTGCATGAAAATAAAGAGGTTGCCCAGACCCAGAGCTATGGACCGGAAGCCCGCGGTGGTGCCTGCCGTTCGGAAGTTGTGATCAGCGATGAGGAAATTGATTACATCAAGGCGCTTAATATCGATTCCTTCGTGGTCATGTCCCAGCCCGCACTGGATAAATACATTGAAAAGGTCGACCCGGACAAAACTTATATCATAGCGGACACCACGCTTATTCACGATGTTCCCCGGAAGCTGAAAAGGGTTTACCCGGTGGAAGCCACCCGTATCGCCGAAGAAGCGCTGGGGCATTCCCTGTTTGCCAACATCGTCATGCTGGGGGCCCTTTCGGCCATTACCGGAGTGGTAGCGTTGTCGTCTCTGGAAAACACCCTGGATGGCAATGTACCGGCCAAAACCCTGAATAAAAATCGCTCCGCCTTAAAGAAAGGCTATGCAGTCGGAACAAAGCTCATACCTTAATTAATTCAGGGGCCGGAGTGTTTTTTTCACGCCAAGATGATCGCCCCGGTTCTTCTAATGAGCAGAGGGCTATTGCCGCCTAAAAAAGCAAAACACGGCGTCGGTACTTGTTCGAGTGATGGTTGTAACCCGCCGGTGGTAAATTATATGGTAGTTGCCGCTGTCAGGCTTGGCAGGCAGCAACCCGGCATCTTGTCGTGAAAAAAATACCCCGACCCCTGAATTAATTACACGCATACCGGAGGCATTGGTTTAATGGATTTTAAACTGAGTGATGAACAAAAGAGAATTGTGGCCCTGATCGACGAGCTCGGTAAAAAAGAGTTTGCTCCCCGGGCGGCCCACTGGGATCAAAACCATGAATATCCTTGGGAAAATGTTTATAAGCTCCGCGAATGCGATATTCTGGGTATGACCATCCCAACAGAATACGGCGGTCAGGGCCGTCCGCTGATCGATGCGATATTGGCAATAGAGACAGCAGCCAAGTACTGCGGTGTTACGGCACGCGTCATCGTTGAAACCAATATGGGAGCCCTGGGTTGTGTCATGGCCTATGGCACCGATGAACAGCGCAAACAGGTGGCACATCGTATTTTAGTAGAGGGCGACAAACCGGCGATTGCAATGACCGAGCCCGAAGCGGGTACGGCATTGACCGATCTGCAAACCACTGCGGTCAAAAAAGAC
>CAMYNZ010000595.1 GCA_947259865.1 uncultured Desulfobacterales bacterium
CCATCGACCCGGTTTCAATTCTGTTTTTGACAGCAAGGGCAACCCCGAAGGCGCCCATCAGTCCTGGCTCAGGAGGAACAATGATAGGTTTGCCTACCAGTGAGGCCATTGCCGGCGGAACCGCCCGGTTATAACAGACACCCCCCTGCATAAACACTTTCTGCCCTACCGGCCGGTTGCCTTTGACCCGGTTTGAGTAGTTCATGCAAATGGAGTATACCAGTCCGGCGACAATATCTTCGTGTTGGATGCCTTCGTGAATGGCGTTTTTAATATCGGAGGCAATAAAGGCCGCACATTGGTCATTGAAATTGGGCGGATGTTTGCCTTTAAGTGCGCTGCCGGCAATATCCTGCATTTTTACACCCAGGGTCTCGTAGGCCGATTCTTCCAGAAACGAGCCGGTGCCTGCCGAACAGGCTTCGTTCATGGCATAATCCGAGGGCACCCCGTTGGTAATGTAAGTGTATTTGGCGTCCTGACCGCCAATTTCGAAAAGGGTGTCAACCTCGGGATCAAAATGGATGGCCGCAGTCGCATGGGCGATGATCTCGTTGATAACCCCATCCGTGAGCGCATGCAGCCCGGCAATTTGGCGACCGGAGCCGCAGACACCCAGGCCCTCTATGGATATTGCTGCCGGATCAACTTTTTTCTTTATCTGTTCGAGAATCGATTGATAACACTGTCTTGAAGCCCCAACCGGATCACCGTTGGTGCGAAGATAAACCGATGCAAGCATGGCGTTATCAGCGTTTCGTAAAAGCACCGCTTTGGTGGTGGTTGATCCCACGTCCAGACCCAGAATGCATTTATCAGCGGTCCTGATCGACCCCATTGCAATGGTTTTGAAATCCACCCTGTTGTTAAATTCCTTCAGGGGTGGCAGGGTATCAAATGATACGGCCTCGGTTCTGAATAAGGTCGATGTTGTGGTCAGCGGCAGCGTCTGGTTTTCCAGCGCCCACAGCGCAGCCCCCAGTGCTTCGAAGTACGGCGCCTCATCGGGAATTACCAGCCCCGAAATTTCTCCGCGCAAATTCAAGGATTTTGTCAGCCATCATCTTGCAGAGGCCGGCGGTTACCTTAGATTTGGCAACACCTTTGTTGGTTGCATGGGTGCAGTCTGATTTGCAAAAAACCGAGCAGCGGCCGGAGACATTGTGGGGTGCTTCAGCCGCAGCCCAGCGGCTCGCTTCTTCCAGTGATACATCCATTCTTCGCAGCTGCTGTAAAAAGAATTCACCGGTTCCGGAGGCACACTTGTTTCCGGTGAGAACGTTGGATATCCGTCCCATACGGTTCATGACATAAACCATAAAGGTCTCACCCCCGGCGGACACAACCGCTGGACAGGATACGCCCGGGGGTTTGACAAATTGGTAAGCGTATTCCACTGCCTCAGGTTCGGGTATCGAAGTCAAATTGACGAATTGACGAAACCTTCGCCCGGTGGCGACCACCCGGTCGAACGATTTCAAGTCAAGACCTTTGAGAGCCGCAAGCAGGGTTCGTTTGGGGTCTCCATCGTGAGGGTGAAGTGAATAGCCGACCACCTGCGGCCGCTCCTGAAATTTAACCCGGTCGGTTGCGTCCCTGGGCCCTGCCCTTTCTACCTGGGCAATGGATACGGTGGAGGCGCCCAGACACAGACCCAGCGCTCTGATCTTTTCGACCCTGGGGCTTTTTCGGACAGTCCTGTCAACTGCCGTGCTATCCTGGAAGTTAAACCGATTGATTTGATAATTCATTGGTTGGTTCCCTCCCGTTACCCGTTATGAAGTTTCAGGGTATTTCAAATTATCAAAAAGCATACTTCTAGGCCTTTATATTTGCATCCTTAGCAAGTCGCGTTCCAAATGTGATTCGGGACGCAAAACGGAGGCAGACCGATGCTCAAGTAGTAAACCAAAGAACAGTTATAGTTTTTTATTTTTTGTCATGATTTCAAAAAGATGGGCTTAAGCCGGGAAGGCAGTCAGGCGGTCAAAAAATAATTCTATTTTTGCTGATACACTGCGGGTGCAGGCGTCCGGGGAATTACCAAAAGCAGTCAACAAAAATTGACACCACTGGCGATAGTTTTTGATACTAACATAAAATCCGTGAGTTAAAGTGCTAGCGGCAAGGTTTACAGCGCAACTAAAGTTGCACCCTTAACGGCAGAAACTTCAGGAGAGATCTTTTTTGAGACGCTTGTTGAGTGCCTGGCGCGATATGCCCAGGCTGAGGGCCGCGATGGATTGGTTGCCGTTTGACCGCTGCATGGCTTCATCGATGAGGAGTTGCTCTATTTGCTTGAGGGTGGGCAATTGATTCGGGAAAGAAATCAACGCATGGTCATCAGGCGGCAGCGCTTGGGTTTCTGGGCGGGTCTCCGGGTATGTCTTGGTGATGTGAGCTTTGAATACCGCCATTGAAAGCTTGCCGGATTTATGCCGGCTTACCGCATCATACACCATGGCTTCCAGCTCCCGGACGTTTCCCGGAAAATGGAAGGTTGATAGCAGCGTTATCAGCTCCGCCGGGGGCGTGGGTTTTTTTTTGTCGAGGGTTTTGGACGCTTTTTTTAAAAAATGCTCGGCCAGCACCGGAAGATCCTCGAGACGATTACGCAGGGGCGGGATGTGAATATGATGGCCACAGAGCCGGTAATAAAGATCCTTACGAAACTTACCGGAGGACTGCAAGACATCCAGATCCTGGTTGGTGGCCACAATGATACGGGCATCTGAACGTTTGGTAACATCTAATCCCAGGGGGCGGTATTCTCCTTCCTGCAAAAGCCGCAACAATTTTATCTGAGAAGCCGTATTTAAATCACCAATCTCATCCAAAAACAGGGTGCCGCCGGATGCTTTTTCCACCAGACCGCCGCGAGCCTCCGGGACATTGGTAATGGCGCCTTTGCCATGCCCGAAAAGTGTGTCCGAGAAAAA
>CAMYNZ010000596.1 GCA_947259865.1 uncultured Desulfobacterales bacterium
TTATTGTCTTTTAATATATACTGGCTACCCCTGCCAATTAATACGGCCTCTCCTTCATCAGCTAGCTTGCGAATAACCGTGTGCAACAGATCGACATAGATATTTTCATCAATATACCCCCGTTGATCATCCAGGATGCGATCAATCAGGCTTTTGGAAACGAGGCCGGATATCAACCGCTGAAATTTTCCGCCGGCTTCCTTTTCCATGGACTCCACCCAATGCTTTGAAACCTTGGCCTTCTTTGCAACCAGCTGGATGATTTCCTCATCATAAAAATGATAGCCCAATTTTTCAGAAACCATTTTGCCCAAGGTTATGCCGCCGGCCCCGAATTGTCTTGATATTGTAAGAACGGCCATGAATGTCTCCTTAAATTCCCGCATAAACAATTTACGTCTGATCGCTATCTGATACCATATCCTCTATCACGCATCAATGTTTTTCCTCAATTGTCAATATGATCGCTATTATGCGGTGAATGAACAAAATTAATTATCGGTGTTGACTTTTCAAAACCAATGAAAAATAGTTTTTCGCGGCAGGAAGTCGCGCCAGTGAAAAATTAATGTTAAGTTAATTGTATTGATTTCAAAGCTGACAGATTATAGTTGCAATTTATTATAGGTGTGGTAATTGAAAAGTTTAATTTTTTGCATTTCGCGACTCCAATGACTCGCGGTATCGGACAATGAAACCAGGGTTTAACTATAAGAAAAACCGTGCCTGGGCCGAGCATCTTTCGATTGTGTTACAACTGGGCCTCACTATGGCAGGTTGCATCTGCTTTTGTTTTTTTATCGGACTTTATCTTGACAGATGGCTGGGCACAAAAGGTATATTGATAGCAATCTTTACCGTTTTAGGCGTTATTGGTGGCGGGATTGTCGCTTATCGTCAAATCCTTGAGGTCACCGCAGGCGATAAAAAAGAAGAAAATAAATTAAATCATGGAAGCGATTAGGCAAACCCAGAAGAAGTATTGTTACAGAGCCATGGTAACTGCCATTGCACTGGGAGGCTTTTTGATTCTGATCGGTCAACAGCCCGTTGGCAAAGGATTTATTCTGGGTACCATTTTCAGTGTCATAAATTTTATTTTAATCGGCGAAACGCTCCCCTTCAGACTCGGTAAAACCGGGGGCAAAACATTTTTAGTGGCTTTGGGTTCAATTCTTTTCCGATTTGGGGCAATGGCTGTGCCGCTGATACTGGCCGCTAAGTTCGATCAATTTAGTCTGTTTGCCGTAATTTTCGGAATCTTTGCAGTCCAGATGGTGATCATTGCCGATCATTTATTAAGCATGATTGGGTCAACTCGGGGATAACAGGTTTAGGGCGGTTCGGGCATGCAAGAGTTGGGCAAAATACATCAGTTGGTCATTTCTTTTATGGGACATGAAATGGCATTTAATCTTGAGGCCATCGCAATGACGTGGATTGTAATTGTCCTGTTGATCATATTCGGCATTTTTACCCGTCGCAAAAAGGGGATACGCCCCCGGCCGATGCAGGTGGCGGGCGAGATGTTTGTATCAGCCTTTTACCATCTCACCGAAGATGCTCTGGGCAGGGAAATGGCCAAAACTTACGCACCTCTGGTATGCGCGTTGTTCATGTTCCTGTTGCTATCGAACTGGCTGGGTATTATTCCTCACCTGCAGGAACCCACAAAGGATCTGAACACCCCATTGAGTCTCGGACTCATGGGATTTTTTATCGCCCATTATGCCGGAATAAAATCCAAAGGTTGGAAGATTTACCTTAAGGCATACTTAGAACCGATTTTTTTCATGATGCCGCTTAATGTGATCGGTGAACTTTCCAAAGTGGTTTCAATTTCCTTTCGGCTATTTGGCAATATCATGGGAGGGTCGATCATCATACTGGTCGTATCCTATCTGACCTATAGTATTGTACTGCCGCCCTTGCTGAATGCGTTTTTCGGGCTTTTCGTGGGTACCATTCAAGCGTTTGTATTTACCATGCTTACACTGGTTTATATTTCAGTGCAGATAAAATAAATGATGACACTTGACATTCCAACCTGGGTAAATCTGGCGGCTTTTTT
>CAMYNZ010000597.1 GCA_947259865.1 uncultured Desulfobacterales bacterium
ACAAGAATGGCAAGAACCATAAAAATATATATTTTTTTCCTGAAACCGAACAATAGATCTACTTTCTTGATAGTCATATAAATAGCTGAAAGTATGGCAAATATCCCGGGCAATAACACCAGCAGTGGGGAATAGCGGTATATGAATTTGATAAATGGTGTTCTTGCGAGATAAAAGTGTCCGTTCTTAAAGAATAATGCGGAAACATACAGATCCATCTGAGGGAACTCGAAGAAAATAACTCCGGCCAGAATAGTCATAATTATAAATTTATATGAAATGTTCAGTATCAATCCAGCCGCATTATTGTCTCTGATGGTATTTTAAAGAAAAAGGTATAAGCTCAGCATCAAGTAAAATTATATTGTCATTTATTCATTATTTCAATTATAAAATCGTTCTTCCTGTTGTGTTGATCTATTTGGCAGCAATAATTTACTTATGGTTCCATCCTCTGGTAGAATTGGAATCTGAAGCCGGCGTAAAATTGAGCCAAATAAACTTAGTAGCCATTTGATTTGTAGGCTGTATCGTTCTTGTCTTTTACTTTTTGTTGAAGGAAAAGGACAGAGCTTGTTTGCACTTGCTTCAAATTCCAAAAAAAATCGCCTTAAAGTAAAGAATTCGGGCCCGGCTTCCGGCCCCTAAAACATAAAGCCTTGGGCGAGACCAGGTTTTCAATGTTAGAATAAAAAAAGATGGAGACATTATCGATTAATGGAAATTTTAGACAATATCAGCGTCCGTTTAAGCCTCAATGAGATCCGAAGAAGGCTTCATATGAAACGGGATAGCGACGTGAGCACGGTAAAGCGTCTTGTCGATGTCGCCCGGCAGCTGCTTCAACCCAAAGCATTGTATACTATTTGTTATATCGAAAAAAAATATGAAGATGGCGTCACTGTCGACGGAATGCGACTGAACAGCAAGGTATTGCGCAAAAATTTGGATCAGGTGGAAAGAATTTTCCCGTTTGTCATAACCCTGGGAAAGGAATTGGGTGCAAAGCAAAACGCATGCACCGATCTGCTAGAAAATTTTTATTTGGACACCATCGGTAATGTCGCTCTGAATGATGTTCGAAACCACCTTAATCAGCATTTGCAGACAAAATTTGCTCTCGAGAAAATATCGTCCATGGCTCCGGGATCGTTAGCGGATTGGCCCATTGAAGAGCAAACTCCTTTGTTCAAATTGCTTGGAGACGTGGAAGCCGCTATCGGGGTGAGATTAACTGAGAGTCGCCTGATGCTCCCGGCCAAATCCATATCCGGTGTTTTTTTCCCCACGGCAACATCTTTTTATAGCTGTCAACTGTGTCCCAGGAATAGATGCGAGTCGAGAAAAGCAAGATATGATGAAAAGCTGGCCGAAGGTTACGGAATCAAGATATAGAGATACTTGTTTGCACTCCTTCAGGGATTTTGGGATCAAAGCTTCAGGGTTCACCGTTAAGCGTTGCCTTGGCTAAACATCCTTTATGATGTGTCTGATTTGTCTAAGCGGAGTTACAGGACTTTATATTTTTACGAAAGAAACACCATTAAATAGCTGAGATCATTGTTTTCGTATTCTTATATAAATTTGGAAAATTACCAGCGAAACAAATAGACCAATCCCAATATAGTTAAACATTCGATCCGCCCAGATGAGAAGAATGGCAGCAATTGCCTGCAGGATGGTTTCCGGCCAGCTGAGCGCTGTTAGAAAGTAACGCTCCAAACAGACAACAAAGGCAATTATTGCCGCAGTGGACAGAAAAATGGTCAATAACACCTCGCCGGGAGTACCGTTTAAAAGCAGTGGGTGGTAAGCCATTCCCGATGCGGCAAAGGATTCCAGGGCCACCGGCGGGGTCACATTTGCATCCTGGCTGTACCAAAAGACGATCATATGTGCCGTCAGCAACGGGATTCCCAGATCCATGAGGCCGGGGCCGGCCAGAATAATCAAAACAATATATGAGGCCGTCACCGGCAATCCCATCCCCAGCAAAAGAGAAGTCAGTGCGACCAGAAGCAAGGCCAGCAGCGGAATTCCCTGGGAAAGCGACACTACCAGGGAAGAAAAACGAAGCCCGGTACCGGTCAGGTTCACAATCCCTACGATAATGCCGGCGGCGGCACAGGCTACGGCTACCATGATGGCGTTGTGTGCCCCCTGTTCCAGGGTTTTAAGAAGGGTTCGAAAGGAAATTCGCGACTGTTTGCGAATCAATGCTGTGAAGTAAACCGCTAAAACAGCAATAAACCCGGCCATCATGGGGCTATAGTTCATAATCAGCACAACCACCAGAATGGCAACTGGAACAATAAAGTGCACGCCGTTTTTTATGGTCTCGCCAACGTTAGGCAGTTGATCTTTGGGAAGGCCCCAAATGCCGTGTTTTTGGGCTTCAAAATGCACAAACAAAATGACGGAAAAAAAGTATAGAACCGCCGGAATAAAAGCAATTTTAATGATTTCCAAGTATGGTGTCTGGGTAAATTCGGCCATCAAAAACGCTCCAGCGCCCATGATGGGCGGCATGAGCTGACCGCCCGTTGAGGCCGCTGCTTCAACAGCCGCAGCCACATGCGGACGGTAGCCGATTTTTTTCATCATTGGAATGGTAAAAGAACCGGTTGCCACTACGTTGGCAACGGCACTGCCGGCCACCGATCCCATGAAACCACTGGCCACCACGGCCGTTTTGGCGGGCCCGCCTGAAAATCGTCCCGTAATGGAATAGGACAGGTTGATAAAAAAGGTGCCCGCGCCGGTTTTATCCAGAAAGGCGCCAAATAGAATAAAAATAAATACAAACGTGGCCGCCACTCCCAGCGGTAATCCGAATATGCCTTCAGTTGTCAGCGACAGGGTGGTGGCAATGCGTTCAACACTGTAGCCTTTATGAACAATTAATTCCGGCATCCAGGGACCGAAATAGCCAAAAAGAAGCGCCAGGCAGGCGATCGACGTGAGATTCAGACCAATCACCCGGCGAGTGGCCTCCAGCACCAGTAAAACCAGGACGATGCCCACCCGAAAATCCCACGGACTCCAGTCGCCCTGGCGCTCAAAGATGCCTTGCAGATCGATGAAAATATATGCCCCTACCGCAATTGTTATGGCCACCAGGATAAGATCGATAACCAGCGCCGGGTTGAGTCGATCTTTGCGAGCTCCCTTGTAGAGCGGCTTTGTCAAAAAGGTCATCACCAGGATACAGGTCAGAAAAACAGAGCGGTGCCGCATGGCGGTCATCGCAACGATACCGGCAGTATATAGCTGAAACAAGCTGAGGCCTACACCGATGATTGCTAGGCTTTTGGCAATACACCAGGCGGTTCGAGTCTTTGACGCTGCTTGGATATTTTCGGCCATTAGCTTTCTCCGAAAAGCCACTAAAATTTTGAAATAGTTTCCCACCCTCTGATCATGTTAGAGAGCAAGAGGGATCCAGCAAATATTTTGACCAAATATGTCAACCCGCTTCAGGCGGTACAAACGTATTCAAATGCTCAGTCCCGCATAGAGGGCGGGACGGGACGAATGCTTGGAATTGGTTCATAACGCACAGCTTTCGGAATTAGTTGGAATAATGAGTCCGATTCTATCGAGGAGTTGACGGATGCGGATATATCTGTCGCCACAGGCTGTGTAACAAGCTAACCGGCCGGGCTGAAAACTTCACCGCCGCATGCGGAATTACTTCTGAGAGATTTTTTTGCCGACCGCGCCAGATAATTGTATGGTCCACACCTGGGCTTCCCACCCTGAGGATAAAATTGCCGGTGGGCATATGCATATCCTCAATCACCTCATATGGACCTTCCTTAACCATGCGGCCCACTCCCG
>CAMYNZ010000598.1 GCA_947259865.1 uncultured Desulfobacterales bacterium
GGGATCAGCTGACAACGGCACTGCTTTTTATTTCCCTCTTTTACCTGATGTTTCTGTTGATTCCCACCCTGCACAGTCTGGTGCGGCGGATTCCTGAAACCAGAGAGGTACTGGAACTGATTGTCCTCAACGCCGTATTTTCGTTTGGCTGTTACTACCAGGTGCTGTTCATGGATCATCGGTATGCCATGGGGTTTGTGGCACTGGGGCAGGCAGCTTTGGTGCTGATCTTGTTTCAACTGTGGGCCGGTCGATTGGGCAAGGACAGCCATGCTGCGGGCAGTTTGCTCATCGTCAGCCTGGGTCTGGTGACCATTGCCATCCCCATTCAATTGAAGCTGTATGGCATACCCGTTGCCTGGTCCATGGAAGGGGCGGTACTCACCTGGCTTGGCATCCGCTTCAGGCACCGGATCCCCAGGGTTTCAGGAGTTTTGGCCCTGATTCTGGCAGCCGGCGGGCTGGTGCACCGGCTGCCCCTGCATAAGGCTATTTTTACGCCGATCTTCAACGTGCCCTTCGGCTCCTGGATGGTAGTAATCGCAATGGCTGCCACAGCAGCATATTTGTTATACCGCGACAAAGAAACGGACGAACGCTGGACGCCCGTGCTCGCAGCGATAGCGGCCATACTGGCCTTTGTTCTGACCTGCGGTTTGCTGACCTTTGAGGTGTCCCAGTTCTGGACGATCAACCACCGCATTGCACGGTTTCGCTCCTACGAATTCAGCTCTCTGGTCATCCTGTGGTCAGTGATCCCGACGGTTACCGCTTACATCCTCCTCAAGCAAGGGGCACAAAAGGGGATGTATCTATCCTGGGCCTGTTTCGCATTTGGGGCGCTGGTGTTTTTAGGCGGTCTTACCCACTATCGGCTCCCCTCCTCCTGGCTGATAGTGAACGTCACCTTTGCGCCAAAACTATTTTTCATCATTGTTTTGTGGTGGTGTGCAAAACTCTGCCGCCGGCGTGAATTGGATCTTGGCGGCGACATACTGGAACTGGCGGGCCATGGGTTCCTGGCCTTACTGCTGGCTTTCGAATTTGAGCGCTGGGGCAGGTACAGCGATTTGATTACACGCAAAATGGGAACTAGTTTGATTTCGGCCGGCTGGGCCTTGCAGGCCTTTATCGTAATCTGGATTGGCCTGGCCACCCGAAACCGTTTTTTGCGGTATACCGGATTCATTCTGTTCGGCTTTGCGATTGCCAAAACTTTGTTTATTGACTTGAGCGAATTTGAGAAGGTTTACCGGATTGTATCATTTGTCGCCAGTGGCATGCTGCTGGTGTGTGCCGGTTATTTTTATCAACGCTACAGTACAATGCTGCTGGAGCGACCGGATGAGGAGGTGCCCAGATGAAGCGGCTCGTTGTTATTTTGGTTCTACTCGGAACAGCCACGCTCGGCTATACGGCCTTTGATCACCGCGGATGGAAATGGCAGAGATCCATTCCGGTGAAATCCCATTCAGGATTTGTGCGACTGTCGATTATTCCGGAGATTCTGGATCAAAGCCAGGCGAACCTCAATGATTTGAGAGTGCTGGACGTTAATAATAGTCTCGTACCCCATGTAATTCATTGGGGGCAGGTGCGTGAATTGACGCATATGGAGTGGCTGGCGGCCGGACTGCTGAACGAAACCTTTGTCCCCAAACAGCACACCAGCGTTATACTGGATTTTCAAGAAATGCTCGAGAAAAACCGAATTAAGGTGGCTCTTTCGGAGACGAACTACCGGCGGCTGGCATTACTGGAGGGAAGCAATGACAGCCTGAAATGGGAAATCGTGGCAGAAAATCTGTGGTTTTTTGATGTACGGATGCAGGACCGCAAATTCACACTGGACACGCTCACATTCCCGCGCAACAATTTCCGCTATTTGAGGTTGACGGTCTACAACATGTCCGATGATCCCCGCCGTATTACCATTGAATCAGCCAAGGCTGCTTTTTACAGGACCGATAGCAAAAAGGAGCTGGTGGAAGCCCCGGTCAATGATTCGCGCGTATCCGTTGACCCAAAAAAGAAACAGTCGATATTCGAACTGGATCTCGGCTATCTTTTTTTTACCGCGGCTACGAGCTTGTAGGTCGTAATCAGGCCGTAGAAAAGGTGCGACGCAAAACCGAGACCGGCTGGACGACCGTAGAGCAGAAGGTAACCTGGAAAAAGGTGTCCACCGGAGTACTTTACCGCACCCGTTACAATAATAAGACCAGCGCGGCACTCACGCTTGAGGGCCTTAAAGCTCCCTATCGATTTTTACAACTTCGGGTTTTCAACGGTGATAATCCACCCCTGGAACTAAGGCGGGCCAGATTGTATCGGCGAGAAACCAGCCTGGTGTTTCAGGCCGCGCCTCAACAAAACTATACTTTGATCGGTGGAAATCCCAAGGTCATGCCGCCGGATTATGATCTGGCCAAGGCCGTGCGCGGGGTGGATGAATTTAAATTACCCGTGGTGCATTCCGGATCGGTTGAGCTGCTGGGCCCACCCGCTGAAAAGACATTGCCCTGGAGCGAGCGTCATGCCGCCTTGATTCTGATTATACTGGCAGCCGCCGTGGGGGTGATGCTGGTTTTCATCATAAAGAACCTGAAAGGCCTTCCGGGTAAGGACGAGAAAGATTAACCCGCTGAGCCCGTTGGCCCGTTAGCCGGTTAAAAGTTAGATGGATTCCTTTTTATTACGGGCTAAACCGGCTCAACTGGCAAACCGGCCAACCTATAATTGCGCCTTGCCATTGAACTTAAGCTACTATTATTGAGACAGCTTCTAATCAGTGTGGCATGTTTTTTAAAACCACTTCTAACCAGTGATGGCATGATTTTGAGACAGCTTCTATTGTCATGTCCCAGAAATAAGTTTAATTCGTCTGTGTCCGATGGTGTTGGTGCTCGGCGTTATTTTGTGACATTAAAAATTCACTTGACTAAAAATCGATTTGGATTAACAAAGCAGCGCTTTTTTTGTCGATCTGGACAAGCGGTCTGAACTTAGCATCTGGGTTAAATATTCTGTAAGCATTAAGGAGCGATCTGGTTGCAACCAACGACAGCAGTATTTCGTTGCTAAGACCGGTTTCTTCCCGGATAAGATTCGGGTCATACATTTTATTGTCCGGTTCAAAATTATAGGCGTATAGCGTATACAGAAGAAAATCCATGCAGCTGAAAAACATCAGGGATTTATTAAGCGCCGAAGGTTTGCGGCGATAAGATTGAAGGGCATATTCAAACGTTAGGTCTGACATCCATTCGCCTGCAACCGCATAGGGCAATAATGAACCCTCAGGAATTGATTGATAAGTTGACAGTCCGAGGTAGAATTTGCCATTTTTGTTTGTGAAGAAACTCATTTCGTGAGAATCTGCTCCGACTTCATCTGCCACAACCTGATGCCCCATTTCATGCAGAAACAAATGGGTCATATATGCAGCACCAATGGCAGCAGCATCTTGAGCAGCATCCTTTAATTCAAAGGCCCCTGTACCCGCACCGGTGATCATGATAGACAACCATGCGAGCAAGCCTAATGCACCGGGTATGGATCGAATGTTATTCATGGTTAAAACAATTTCTCCTCGGCGACAAACCTGTGCGGCCTCTTCTCTCTTTTTCA
>CAMYNZ010000599.1 GCA_947259865.1 uncultured Desulfobacterales bacterium
TGTGATTCCATGGATTTACGCAACGCGCTGAAGCTGTAGTTTTTAATAGCGTTCCCGGTATAAATATTTGATAATAAAACAAAAAGTCGCCAACATCCATAAAATTGATTCTGCCTTTTTTATTGACATCACCCACCTTATCTCATATTTAATCTAAAAGTTAAACGTTCTACTTATTACTTTTTATTTCCAGTGTGTGATTTTTTCAGATAAAATTGCGTTCGCGTTCAGACAACATCATACTAGATAAGGAGACGCCAGAATGAAAATACCGGGAAAAGGATTGCAAAAAGCGGACATTTTTAAAGCGCTGAAAAGCTTCAAAGGCGAAGACCTGGACTGGAAGTCCGGCCGGGTGCTGGGATACATCTATTATCCAGGTGACAAAGTTCAGGACGTTATCAATGAGGCTTATACGATGTACTTAACGGAAAACGCCCTGGATCCGACAACGTTTCCCAGTACGCTGCGTCTGGAAAATGAAGTAGTGGGGATGGTGGCGAATTTGTTGAGAGGCGATGAGAATGTGGTTGGCAACTTTACGTCCGGGGGAACGGAAAGCCTGATTTTAGCTGTCAAAACCGCCCGCGACTATGCCCGCGCCACCCGGCCGCACATCAAAGAGCCTGAAATGGTGCTGCCGGTCACGGCCCACGCTTCATTTTACAAGGCCGCCCATTACCTCAACATCAAGCCGGTGATCACCCCAGTTCACGACGGTTCCTTTCTGGCCGATATTGATGCCATACGAGCGGCCATCACCGACAACACCATTTTGCTGGTGGGCTCAGCCCCCGGCTATGCCCATGGCGTTGTGGACCCCATCGCGGACATCGCCAACTTGGCGCTAGAAAAAGATTTGTTGTGCCATGTGGATGGTTGCGTGGGCGGCATTCACCTTTCTTATATGCGCAAACTGGGATTTGATATTCCGGGATTCGATTTCACCGTTCCCGGCGTTACTTCTATTTCAGCCGATCTTCACAAATACGGATATGCGGCCAAAGGCGCCTCGGTCATACTTTATAAAAAAAAAGAACTCAGAAAGCATCAGATCTTTGCCTGCTCGCGCTGGACCGGCTATACGGTGATCAACGCTGCGGTGACCAGCAGCAAAACAGCCGGACCCATGGCAGCCGCCTGGGCGGTCATGAACTATCTGGGAGACGAAGGCTATACGGGCATCGTGCGGGAAGTCATGGAAGCCACCCGGCTGGTTGTCGACGGCATTAACCGCATTGACGGCGTGCAGGTTCTGGGTGAACCCAATATGTGCATGTTTTCCTTTGCCTCCACTACAGATGCAATTAATGTCTATCATCTCGCGGATGTATTGAAAAAGAGGGGCTGGTATTTGCAGCCCCAGTTTAAAAGGGCCAACTCGCCGGCCAATTTGCATATTTCTATGAATCGGTCTACCGTGCACCAGGCGGAGGCCTTTCTCAAGGACTTTGAGAAGACCATTGAAGAGTTGAAACAGGAAGAAATCAGCGAGGAAGCCCGAGATCTTCAGGCTGAGCTTGATAAACTCTCGATTAAATTTGACGACGAAACCTTTTTCAAACTGGCATCCATGGCCGGGGTGACCGGAACCGAGCTCCCGGATAAAATGGAATCCATCAATCAGATTATGGAAGTGCTGCCTTATGATGTTTCGGAGTGGATACTGATCGAATTCCTGAATAATTTGATGGTCCAGCGGGCAGGATGATGGCGTGTTGGAGTACTGGAGTAATGAAGGTATAAAAAAGTTGCGGGTTGCGCTTTTAAAAGGCTTCGAATGTCAGTCGCTAAGTTCAAAAGTTAGATAAGAGCAGAAACATTAGAACCCTGAAGCTTTAAACCGGAAACCTAATACCATGTTAGGTTTTCGATACCAAAACAGATCAACAGACACAAATGACGCCAAACAAAGAAAGCCCCCCAAAAGACAATCTGCTGCGGATTGGGCAGCTGGCGAAAAAGGCCGGTGTCTCGGCCCCGACCATCAAGTATTACGTCAAAGAGGGCCTGCTGCCTCGGCCGGTCAAAACCAGCCGCAACATGGCCTATTATGATGAATCCT
>CAMYNZ010000600.1 GCA_947259865.1 uncultured Desulfobacterales bacterium
TAAAAATCAAAAGCTGTCTGAGTCCCGAGCGTGAGCGAGGTCGAGTTCTTTTGATTTAGACCTGCTGCAGCCGGCGTCCCCAAAATGATCGCCGGCGCGTGTAAAAGGCTTTCAAGCCGGCAATGGACTTTTAATTTCTTTATAGAACTCAAACCTATAGGAGATCTGAAAGCCTAAGATAGGATTTTGAGATTATGGATTGCGTTTCTTCAAACGATAATGCGATACCAGCCACTCCTGACCGTTACGATAACCCCACAGTTCCGCGCAGGCCATAAAGAAAATGCGCCAGCGCTGCAACCAGCGGTCGGCGTCTCTCACGCCGTAAACGTCCTGCATGATCGGTAAAACCTTATTGCGGTTGCGATCTAAATTCTCCAACCAGGCCTCTGCAGTTTTGCTGTAGTGGGTGCCGTCGACCCGCCAGTGATCTTCTACCTCGAGATGGTCCTGGAGATACAAGAGCAAATCATCCGAAGGCATGATGCCGCCGGTGAAAAAATGACGCCCCATCCAGTCATCTTCTCCATTGGATTCAAAGGTATAGGCATATTTGCGATGGGTGAAAATGTGAATAAATAATTTCCCTTCAGGTTTCAACCAGATGCTTATATTTTCCAGCAGACGCGGCCAGTTGCGCATGTGTTCAAACATTTCTATCGAGACCACGCGGTCAAATTCCCGGTCGATGCTGAAGTTATTGATATCCTGTGTGATAACTTCCAGATTATTGATATGGCCTTCTTTACATTTCGACTGGATAAACTCTTTTTGAGATTTGGAATTGGAAACCGCCACCACACGGCTGTTGGGGTAATTTCGGGCCATCCACAATGACAGGGATCCCCAGCCGCATCCGAGTTCCAGGATTTCAATACTATCTGCGAGTTGTGCGCGTTCACAGGTCAGGGCCAGCATCTTTTCCTCAGCCTCGTCCAGATTTCTCACACCGTCGGGCCAGTAGCAGCCGCTGTATTTCAGGTGCTTGCCGAGAACCTCCTGGAAAAATACGGATGGCACTTCATAGTGTTGTTCATTTGCTTTTTGGGTCTGAATTGCGATGGGGCTTTTGCGCATCTCGGAAATCAGCGCTTTTACGGCTCTTTGTTGTTCTTTGCTATCTCCGCGATCTTCTTCCTGCAGGCGCTTTTTATCGAGTTGGCGAATGCCGTATCGAATCAGCCCGTCCGGTAACAATCCACGATCTGCCAACTCGATTAACACACTCATATTCTCTCCTTTTTGGGAAACCAGGGTATAAAGGCATTGGTTCTTTTTATATACGAACTGTAGCCGGGTCTTGTATTCACGATTGTTTTTTCTGTAAGCGGTATGCCGGTCATTTTCAATAGCACCGCAGTGATGATGACCGGGCTCAAGACAGTCCACCAGCTGTTGGGTGTCGATAATGTGATGAGAAATAAACCCCACCAGATCAGAAACTCGCCAAAATAGTTGGGATGACGGGAATAGGCCCACAATCCGCGATCCATGACCTGACCTTTATTTTGCGGGTCCGCCTTAAATCTTGCCAGTTGCCAGTCCCCGACCGATTCGAACAAAAAACCGGTGGTCCATACGGCTGTGCCCAGAATGTCCAGCCAGGTAAATGTTTCAGGTGTCCGTGAAAACTGGCCGAATTGCAAAACCAGGGAAATGATCCACATAAATACTGCCTGCAGAACGAAGACTTTAAATAAGCTTACGATCCAGAACATGTCGCCGCTTTTTTCTCGCCAGCTGCCGTAGCGTGGATCTTATCCTTTGCCCCAATTTCGCCACGAAAGATAAACCATGAGTCGCAACCCCCACAATGATACCAGAATGGCGATTAGCAGCTTGCGGCCCATAAACCCCTCTGACATTGAAAATGCAATCCAGGCAATCAGGACAAAACCCAGTCCCCACAAGCTGTCCACGATGGTGACATTTTTGAACTGCAGGCTGATGAACCACCCGCAAATCATCATTAAAAGGACGGCTGCAAAGTTCCAGCCAAAAATAGTTATTAGCGTTTCCATAAATTCACCTCTAATGTTTTGAACGGTAGGGGTTTTTTTCTC
>CAMYNZ010000601.1 GCA_947259865.1 uncultured Desulfobacterales bacterium
AATGCTCACATACTATCGTATATGCTGCGCTTTTTCGTCGGCTTGCGCCTTGCCCTTGGGCCTAATCTGGGGTTTTGAAACCACTTTTAATGTTGACTAGAAGTTGAACCGCCGAAACACTCAAAACAAACCACAGAGGTATGCAGGATGACTGCAAAATGGGTATTGATCTTTTTGGCCATGGGAATGTGTTTGATTGTCGCAATCGGTTTTAACGATTCTGTGGCCCAGGATGACAGCTATGATCTGGCTCACGCGGATATTTTTGGCAAGCTCAGAAGACCGTCCGTGTATTTTGCTCATGATCTCCATTCGGATACACTGGCTGATAAAGGCTGTGGCGCATGCCATCATGTGGTGGATCAAATTTCAGGCAAGCTCATTTACCGGGAGGGTGAAGAGCTGTCCTGCAAGGAATGCCATGCTGCCCAAAACTCGGCCGGCCAAATCGCATTAAGAGAGGCTTATCATGGAAGCTGTACCGTTTGCCATAGAACGCTGATCAAAGAAAACAATAAAAAGACAGGTCCGACAACATGCGGAGAGTGTCACAAAAAAAACCTGATCGCTGCGCTGCAGGAATGCTGAATTTTTTCAGTCAAATACAAAAAAGAAGATAGGATGTCAAAAATGGAAATTGGATTGCACAATGATGGGTTCTCTGAAGAGAAATCATTCTTAGAAGAGCCGCAAGGATCCCGGCCGGTGTTGCCGGAACGGCAGTTCCCATATATGCAGCGGGCCTTGAAAAAAAATCTCAGTCGGCAAATTCTGTTTATGATGAAGGCCTGTGTAAATTGCGGGATGTGTGCCCAGGCCTGTCATTTCTATTGTTCCACGGGTGATCCCGAGGTGATACCGGTTAACAAATTCATGAAACTCTCTGTCCTATTACGTCGATATTTCGATCCTGTCAGCTCCCGCTTGCCTTTTTTGAAAGGTGCCCAACCCCTGGACGATGCGGAGATATCCCAGCTATTTAAAGCGGCTTATGAAGACTGCACGCTGTGCGGCAAATGTGCCCTGAGTTGCCCGGTGGGTATCAACACCGGTGAAATCATGTTTCTGGCCCGTGCCATGCTATGCAGTATTGGACGGCTACCTTCCGGTTTGGTGGACCCGGTCAAAACAGCCTTCAATGTCGGAAATTATCTTGGTCTGTCTACCCAAGATTTTATAGAAAATATCGAATGGATCGCAGAGGAAATGGAAGATGATATCGGACAGGAGAATTTTTCCATACCCATTGACAGACAGGGCGCAGTGGTGCTGTATATTCCGCATCCCCTGGAGGCAAGAGATTTACCATTCCTGCTGATGGATGCCATAAAAATACTGCATACCGCAAAAGAAGATTATACTTTTTCTTCGTATGATTTTGACAGCGTAAATTATGCCTATTATCAAGGAAGCAAAGACAATATGATACGAATTGCGAGTCGGATGCTCAAGGCCCGACAAATGCTGGGGGCCAAGAGTATTGCCATGGCACCTTGCGGTCATGGATATCGGGTGATGAGATGGGAGGCCGAGAAATATTTGGGAAAACGGTTTTCATTTCCGGTGTTGGCCATTGTTGAGTTGATTGAGCGATATATCAGTTCAGGCAGAATTCAGGTGGACAACAATGTTTTCGAAGGTCCCATTACCTACCACGATCCCTGTAATATTGCCCGGCGCGGGGGTATTATTCAAGCCCCCAGAAATATTTTGAACGCCCTGACTTCAGAATTCATTGAAATGCAGCCCAATGGCGCCCGGAATTACTGCTGCGGCGGTGGCGGTGGCCTGGGTTCTACGGCAGATTACGGTCAAATCCGTATTAATACCGGAAAAACAAAGGCCGATCAGATTCGAAAAACGGGAGCCAAAATTGTGGCCACCAATTGTTTTAACTGTATGACTCAGATTCGAGATCTTAACAAAGCCTATGATCTGGATATCGAGGTCAAGAGCATTGTCGAACTTGTCGCCGGTTCACTAAAACCCTAAATGAGCGTAAACTAAATGGAGAATTTATATAAAAAACCTAATCTATTGCATTCGTTAAGCACATGTA
>CAMYNZ010000602.1 GCA_947259865.1 uncultured Desulfobacterales bacterium
AGCCGCCTGTTTAACCGCAAAAGTTCCTCCAAATCCACAGCGTTCATATTCATTTTGCAGTTCAACCAGATCAACATTTTTTAATTGTCGTATCAGGGACTTGGAATCTTCGGTGATTTTCATTTCGCGGAGCGCGTGGCAAGACGAATGCCAGGTCACTTTAATCGGTGCGCCGCGGTCTTCCAGTTTAGTGTGTAAAACGTGCACTAAAAATTCTGACAGTTCAAATATTCTCTCCGAAAAATTTACGACCCGATCGATATTAGCATCGTCGGCAAACAATTTGGGGTAATGATAGCGCATCATACCCGCGCAGGATCCAGAAGGGACAATAATGGGATAATCTTGGGAAAACAACTCAATTTGTTTCTGGGCCACAGCTCTGGCTTCGGCGGGAAATCCAGAGTTGTAAGCCGGTTGACCGCAGCAGGTTTGCTGCCGCGGGAATACCACCCGAATCCCTTCTTGCTGGATTAACCTGATGCCAGCCATGCCGGCTCCGGGATAAAACATGTCCGCTAGGCAGGTGCCGAAGTAATAGACTGTTTGTGGCTTATCAGGATATTGGCGCATGGTCTCCTCAAGATCAAGATTTTTAGGGGAAAATAGGTTAACTTAAATCGATAAAAAATGGAAGGAATTTTGTGTCAAAAGATGGCCCAAAAATCACAGTTGACAATCCAGACAGCTTTGGATATTTGGATGGTAGTCTGTATATTTTCAGCTGTGTCCAATGTCAGGCTAAAGTTAACACCTCAATAAGATTTAACTTTTCGTTTATTCCGATCTTTTAGAGCAATTTCTGATCACTATCTAGTGCCCATCCAAAAATACTGCAACGTCCTGCATTGAGGGTTAATCTGATGGATGAACAAAAAGGCAATCAAACCGCGAATACCTTGCTGTCTGCCTGGATCAAATCTTCTGCTGATTTTTGGGGTTCAATGCTTCAAAACTGGACAACATCCAGCCCGGCCGGCGACGGTTCATCTCCTGGCGAAAAAAGCCGTGCCCAGGAATCTTTTGAAACCGTGTTTAATTCCTGGCAGATGCTGTCTTCGGTAGCCGGGGATCCCGGCGCCATGGATGCTTTTTCCAATTTGGGCCGCACAATACCGGAGGTGCTTTCGCAAATGGTCCAGTCCAGCTGGAAGAGCTATTTCCATCTCCAGCAGCAATGGCTGGAAAAGGCCGGTCGTATCGGCGATTCGACCCAACCCTTTACATTTGAGAATCTTGATGAAGACATTTTCAAAGTCTGGACGGATATTTACGAAACGGAGTTCCGGCAATTTTTTTATATCCCTCAGCTTGGGCTGACCCGTTTTTATCAGGAAAAACTCAACGAAGCGCTGGACAAACACACCCGCTTTCAGTCCCAATTTATGGAGTTTATGCATTTGATCTATTTGCCGGTCGAAAAGTCTATCAAGGTACTGCAGCAACAGCTTTCAGAACTGGCCGGCGAGGGGAAATTGCCGGAAAGTTCCAATGAGTACTATAAGTTATTCATAAAAATCCTGGAAGGACATTACATGTCCCTTTTCAAATCTCCGGACTATGCAACGGCCATGAGCAAAACCCTTGATAGCCTTGAAGATTTTGTGGCTGCCCGCGACAACATCACCCAGGATTTTCTCAAGACACTGTCGATGCCGACCCAAAAAGAAATGGATGAACTCTACAAAGAACTGTATCATTTGAAAAAAAGGCTGAAAATCCTTGAAAAAGAAAAATCTGCCTCGCATAAACGTGCTAACAAGCCTTGACTTGTTTTTTTTTAAGAAAGGGGCAATACCATGGAAAAATCTAAAATCCCCGTTGATTTACTGCTAGCCAAATTAGCCGAAGACGCTGAGAAGGCTCAATCCCGCGCTCAAAAAGCTTCCAATGTTCTGCTGCAGGATTTGGACACCAGAATTGCCCAGACGCCCTATGAAATTGTCTATGAAGAAGATCGGGTCAAACTGAAACATTATCAGCCGACCGGGGCAGTTAAGCTCAATCGGCCGCTGCTGGTAGTATATGCCTTGATCAACCGGGAAACC
>CAMYNZ010000603.1 GCA_947259865.1 uncultured Desulfobacterales bacterium
GCCATTCAGTGAAAAGGAATGCGACTGCTTGCGTGAATACGACTTTCTCAGCGAGCACCTTGCCAATTATGTCATCCTGCGCCACGACTCCATCTTAATCAGCTACATCGACCTGCGCGACATCCAAAAGATCATCGGCAATCCCGGTGACGCCCTCGCGGCCGACATCGTCGCGCCGAACCAGTTTGGTGAAACCGAGGTCGCGAAGCTCGCTGTTGGATTTGGCACTGCTGATATTGGAAAGTGACAGGCACTTCTTTACCGCCCGCCCACATTTGGGACAGAGGCTTAGTGGGTTTTCCTGCAGGGATTGCTTGACCTCGAACACCTTGCCCACAGAACACGCTTCCCCTGTATGTTCATACTCATAAACTGGCATTTTCGTGCACCACTAAAATTTTCAGAATTATAGATTATCAGAATGATTTTTTTACCAGGTTGTCATTTTTGGTTCCGGCTTGACCGGGTTATAGTTTTAAATTAATTTTACACAAAATGCAGTTCGATGTAAAGGTCAGAGCGATCTGATTTCCTGTCGTATAGGATCGATGATGGTGGCCGTGGAGTCAGAGTAAAATACCATCGGTGATGCCAGGGCAATTGCTTTCAGAATTTTGAAGGTTGACTCACCGATTCCGTGAGTTATTATTGTTAAGAATCAAGCTTCAACTGGCTGATATAATTTTAATTAAATAAACAAAACCCGGCAGACGGGTACGCAAACGCGCAGAAAACCGCTAGTATGAGAATTCCAGAGTTCAGTTATTGGCGCAACTCGCTGTAAGGCCATCATTCAAAACCATGGCGGCCGGCCAGGCAAACTTTCGCACATTACAACCCAAGGGAGGACAATTCGATGGGAATGAACAATAAGCCTGGTCCGCACTGGATAATTATCGTTTTAACGGTACTTTTCGCAGTCGGACTCTTCTTTAGTTTAACCACCGGCTTGGATGAACCCGTTTTCGCCAAAAAGGGCGAGACCCGTCTGGTTCGGCTCAATTTTAGTCAACTTTCTGAAATCGCCAGCCCGGCCGTCGTCAATATCCGTACGGTGAAGACAGGCAAAAGGGGTGGGCCCGGGTTTCATCAGTTTCAACGAAACCCCTGGGGAAAGGACCATCCTTTTAATGATTTTTTTGAAAAATTTTTCGGTGATGATTTCCAACGAGAATTCAAACAGCGCAGCCTGGGCTCAGGATTTATCATCGACAAAGACGGCTATATTGTGACCAACAACCATGTTATCGAAGGCGCTGATCAGATTAAAGTTAAGCTCAAAAATGGCCAGGAATTCGAGGCCGAAATTGTTGGTCGCGATGCCAATACGGATATCGCCCTAATAAAACTAAAATCGGCCCGGGAATTACCCTTTGTTAAGCTGGGGGATTCCAGTGAACTCAAAGTCGGCGATTGGGTGATGGCCATTGGAAATCCATTCGGTCTCGAGCACACGGTAACGGCCGGTATTGTCAGTGCCAAAGGGCGGGTGATCGGTTCCGGCCCCTATGATGATTTTATCCAAACCGATGCATCCATCAATCCCGGAAACAGCGGTGGCCCGCTGCTAAATTTGAAGGGAGAAGTGGTGGGGATTAACACTGCAATTATCGCCACCGGCCAGGGCATCGGATTCGCCATACCCATGACTCTTGCCAGAGGGATCATAGAACAGCTCGTCGCTCAGGGGGAGGTAACCCGGGGCTGGCTCGGGGTCGCGATTCAAGATCTCAATGAAGAACTGGCGGAATACTATGGTATCCCGGGTGAAGAGGGTGTGTTGGTTACAGAGGTTTTTCCGGGCGATCCGGCTGAATCGGCCGGTATCAAAGCCAAAGATATTGTGATCGAGGTGAATGGTAAAAAGGTTGCAACCAGCAGGGAGCTCAGCAGAACCATCGCTGATATTGGAGTCGGGGAAAAAGCAAAAATATTGGTTTTGCGCAATGGCAAAAAAAAGACTTTTAAAGTAAAAATTGCAAAACGGGAGGATTCCAAAATTATAGCCCGCCGCACTCCCCCGGAAGAGGGAGATGAACTTGGCAT
>CAMYNZ010000604.1 GCA_947259865.1 uncultured Desulfobacterales bacterium
TCAAAATTTTGCCAGAATTCATGGCTGAATATCTGCCCGGCAGGCGTCAGGTTGTAGATGGCATCAGCGGCTATAAGAGCAACGGCGTTGGTCCAGGTAATCTTATCCTCCGGCCAAACGATGATGTCCGGGCAGGTAAACCCGCACCAGTAAGAGCCGTCATCGAATCGGCGATCGACGATCCAGCTGAACACGATTTTGGCCAGGGCTAAATTCCCCATGGCCGCCAGGGCAATGGTCAGCTCCGACGACTCTGCGATGGTCACCCAGGGCTCATCGTGGACACATCGAACCCCGCGTTCCTCGATAATGTACTTCTTCCAGTACTTGTCAATCCGTGCCTGGGCATCCGCACCTGTCAGGACCCCGGCGAGAATCGGATAAAACCAGTACATGGAAAAGCGGGATTTGGTAACATTAAACAAGTGGCTTTTATTTCGAATGGCATCTCCAAGCCTGATCAAGGCGGATTTCCAGGCAGGCGCCGGATGGCCCAGAATTTTCGCGATCGTCAGGGCACATTTTATGCTCATGTATATGGAGCTGGAGCCGGTTAGAAGTGCCATCGGATCGACCTTACCCTCAGGGCTGATGGCCCAGTGGACCTCGCCTTCAAGTGTCTGGAGTCGCAGCGCAAAATCAATGGCCGCCGCTACCGTTTCCCACATGCGTTCCAAAAAACCATATTCTGCGGTTATCAGGTAATGGTGCAACACTCCCACCGCAATGTAGGAGGACAGGTTGGCATCCCGGGTTTTATCCTGCGGTGTGCCCTGCATATAAGACGAAAACCAGCTGCCGTCGCTATTCTGGGTGCGCACCATCCACTCGAACCCGGCCCTGGCTTCTGCCAGATAGCCTCCGATGCTGAGTCCCATGACGGCTTCAACGTGATCCCAGGGATCCGTTTTTTGGCCGACACACCACGGAATCTCGCCAGCGGGCAATTGAGTGGTGAGGATCACGCTGCAAATGTCATCAATATTTATCGAAAGATCAGGTACCGATCTGCTAATCGAGGTCTCAAATTTCATCCAACTCCGCCTTTCTTTAGTTAGTAAGCTGATATAAATATAAAGGATTCGGATCATTGGCAAGTACTATTTTCAAACTTGACTTTAGCAATTTCATTGTTTAGGTTATCGGGTAGGCTCAATTCATTTCTCTATCTATCAAACTTCTTTTCAAGCCACAAAGTCCAACACATCGGAATTGAGCGCTGTCTCTTCTTTTGAATAACCAGGATACTGATCGATTCTCTTTTTCTTGATAGAAGCAACAAACGGTTCTTGAACCAATCGTTTCATCTTTGCACCAAATGATACGGTAACAGAAATCTATCTGAAAACTGCCGCAGGATGTTTTGCGCTCCTGGGGGCTGTAGGATCATTCGGATCCGCAATCTACATTAGAGGGGCAGGGTCGGTGTTTCCATAATCAACCACTGCCAGAACGGTAACTAAAATTGCGTTGATGTCGCACGCACAGGAAAGGAGGCAAAAAATGACTGAAAGTGTCTACAAAGTTATCGAATTGGTGGGAAGCAGCCCAAACTCCTGGGAAGAAGCTGCCAAAAATGCTGTTGAAAAAGCCGGCCAGACTCTCAGGGATTTGAGAGTTGCTGAGGTTTCCAAGCTGGACATGAAAGTTGAAAACGGCAAAGTGGCGGCGTTACGCACCCGCGTAAATCTCTCCTTCAAAGACGGTGGTTGCGAATAATCCACAACTGCAGCTCACTTAAAATGGGGTTCGGTGTTTCGCCTGTCTGGAAGACACCAGACACCATTTTTTTTTCGGTTCATAATTGTGGCATGAAGAAAAATTATTAGAGCGTTTGGATCAGGCCATATTGGATGTTATCGACAACCCTGAGAAGACCCGACAAACCACCGCTATCGGGACGTTATTTTGACAAACGCTCTATCACCAACAAAATTGAAAGAAATGACCCGATGACCGATGTCAAAGCGCACTATGACAACCTGCTGGCTCCTTATTACGCCTGGATCTTTGGTGGAGCTGAACAGAAATTAAAAGA
>CAMYNZ010000605.1 GCA_947259865.1 uncultured Desulfobacterales bacterium
GCTGGCATATGTTGGACAATGACGATCCCGGGAGCAGTCGCCGGCATGCCGGCAAGCACCATCTCAATCGCTTTCGTCCCTCCGGTGGAGGCGCCAATGGCAATCACTTTGTAGGTTGTTTGAACCAAAAGATTGTTTGTTGGAATCTTTTCAGCCGCAGTATTGAGCTTGCCAAGCCCATTATTAATTTTAGCCACAGCTGCCGATCGAATTGCAAGTGCCAGATTATGTGAAATATTTTTAGTGGAATATGCTGCTCCGGGTTTACAAAGAACTTCAACCGCGCCTAAGTCAAGAGCCTTGAGCGCCAGTTCGCTATTTTTAGGTGTCAACGAGCTCAATATCACCACCGGCATCGGATAGTGCTTCATAAGCTTTGCCAAAAATGAAAGGCCGTCCATCCTGGGCATTTCCAGATCCAGCGTAATGACATCCGGCTTCAGTCTGACGATTTTGTCCCGGGCAGCATAGGGGTCCACGGCGGTATCGACTATCTCGATATCGTTGTAGTGGGACAATTCCTCGGTCATAACCTTGCGAACCACCGCCGAATCATCTACGATGAGTACTCTAATCATTTTTTTTCTTATTCCGACTGTTGCATTTGTTCGTTTTCTTTTCCCAAAATATTTTCCGGAAGCTGGCCCTCCATGAAAAAATATACATCACAAAACCCATCATCTATCATCAACTTTACCACACACATGCAGTTTTCTTTACTCACCTCGGTTTGAACATCGCTTTCGGAAAGAATCTCAGGCGCCCCGATGTTAAATTCCACCTGATCACCGGCAATCGCGGGAAGGGCATTGCCGCAAATGACATTGATCACTTCCTTAAAGGCATCTTGCTGATCTTGGGCTGGGATGTCATCATCCTCATCCAAACCGAGCATGTTGGCGGATAGCTCCGACAAGGACGAGGTCGATAGCCTTATCGCCAGCGAACCTGGAAAATATCCGCTAAACTCAACCCGACCGGTGATTGCCGGTGGCGGTACGCCACCGTCGCGCTCATCATCTGGAAACGCAAAAAAAAATGCTAACTTCTCCAAAGTTTCATTGGTGACGCCGGCTATAATGCTTTTAATTTTCTGTTCCATCTGAGACTCCATCCCCTAAGAGGTCTTTTATGGTATCCCGAATTTTTTCAGGGCTAAAAGGCTTGTGAATGAATCTCGCGCCCTTGTCCTGCAGTCGACCTACCCTTGTTTTGCTGCCTTCAGTTGAAATAACGACAATGGGTATATTTTTATGTTCAGGATTTTCCAGCATCCGATCAATCATCTCTTCACCATTCATCACCGGCATATTAATGTCAACAATGACAAGATCTATCCAATTCTGATTGATCGCAGCTAGCCCTTCCTGGCCATTGGCAGCCTGGTGGATTTCGCCCAGCGGAAGCCCTGTCAACCGTAAAGTTTTTACGATCATCGACCGCATAACTGCGCTATCATCTACGATGAGGACATTAACTGACATGGTTGCACCCTATTCTAATAAAATCGTTTCTTCCCAGCTATCTCATTCTCATTTCCACACGATTCACAGTTCAGCGAAGAACTAATTAAAACTAAAAACTTCCGATATTTCATTGGCCCATTGCCATGTCTTGCTGGCGACATTTTCGAGATGGCAGGACTCCAGTCCCAGCCTGGCCGTCACAACTGCCGAAGGCTGATATTGCAAACCATCACGACCGACACCCACGCCGATCATCAGGCATAAGACGTTGGCAACGTGAACGATATCCAGCATCATATCTGTTCGATCAGCAGATTCCGGATTGTGGTGCCATCGAACCGCGTTGACAGTGGCCGGCGGCAAACTCCATTGGGTGAGTATTTGGGCCCCGATATCTGCATGATTGGTACCGAGCACCAAATTTTCCGCCGCTTCAAATGATATTTCAGGGGTTAAGGCAGATTCGATTTTTTTAAAATCGTCTTGGATGAATTCACCCAATACAAGCTTACCCACATCATGAAGCAACGCAGCTGTAAAAATCTCCTCGGCGGTCTCGATCTTGAGC
>CAMYNZ010000606.1 GCA_947259865.1 uncultured Desulfobacterales bacterium
ACTAGGGTGATGAAAATCATACTTTTTGGGCATGGAGATTTTTCAAAAAATTTATCCAAATTTATTCCAAAAATTGTAGCACTTCTGAAGAAATATTACGAACACAGCTTTAAGTTATTTATTAGAACCTTAATCAGGGATAGCCAAATACATTGCTTATCATTTTTCACGCCATTAAAGACCAGTAAGGCCAAAAATAATGTTAACATGCTGAGATTATTATAAATAATTTTTTATCTGGACTTTCTGTGTAATTTCAGGTATTTATAAAATTGGATGGTTAACCCAATTTTAGGAGGTCAAAAGATGCCTGATCACAGCATGGATAGCAACGCTAAACGCTTCAAAAGCCCTTTTAGAAAACTGGTTCCTTTTTTTGAACAAAGCCGTAATCGATGGAAATCTAAATTTAAAGAGAGCAAGTCTAAGGTTAAGCGCCTTGAGAATAGAAACCGATATTTAAAAAAACGTAACACTGAGTTGAAAGAAAAAGTGAAAAATCTTGAATCTGAAATTATACAATTCAGGCTCAAGGAAAAGCAATTGCAACAATTGGCGAAGAAAAAAAAACGGTAAATAAAAATGAGTTGGGTAGTATTGAAAAATTCCAGCAAGTGCCGTTCTACCACACCTATTCGATTGGCCATATCCATTTATTTTTATTGTTAGTGTTATCATCATCAACCAGTTTGAGAGCCGCCAGCCGCGTCATTGAAATAGTGACATCCTTTTTTGGGCTGGGATTGTCGGTGCCATCATGGTACACGGGGCGGCTGTGGCTGCTGCGTTTGGGATACTACAAACTGACACGCAGAAAACAAAAGGCTGCTGATTGGATATGGATAATCGACCATACGATTCAATGGGGTAGCAAGAAATGTTTGGTTATTTTGGGGCTTCGCCAAAGAGATTTACCGGTTGCGGAGACCATCCTTAATCATGAAGATGTGGAACCGATTGCGATGTTTCCTGTCACAAGTTCCAATGGTGAAGTTGTTTACCAGCAATTAGAGGAAACCATTGAACATACCGGTGTGCCAAAGCAGATTATCAGTGACCATGGAAGCGATTTGAAAAAGGGAATTGAAATGTTTTGCGATCAACATCCACAGACGAGTTTCATCTATGATATCAAACATAAGGTGGCGACTATTTTAAAGCGAGAACTTAAAGATGATCAAGACTGGAATGAATTTGTCAAACTTGCCAATGAAACCCGAAGAAAAGTTCAACAAACGTCACTGGCCGCATTGGCTCCGCCCAACCAAAGGACCAAGAGTCGGTATATGAATGTGGATAAATTGCTCAAATGGGCCATGGAAATCCTTTGTTTTATCGATCAGCAACAACACTCAGCCAACGAAGAATTTGATCCACAGCAAATTGAAGCAAAACTAAGTTGGTTAGCTCAGTTTAGAGAGCAGCTTTTGGAGTGGCAAGAAATGATGCAGATTGTCAAATTAGCCGAAGGCTTTATAAAGTTTGTTGGGATATACCGCGATTGTCATATTGATTTAATGCAAGTAGAAGGTTTTGATGCTCACAGAAAAAGAACTAAACGACTGCGCGAAGAGCTACTTGACTTTATTGCGCAACAATCTCAACAGGCAAAGCCAGATGAGAGATTACTTGGTAGTAGCGAAGTGATTGAATCGGTTATCGGCAAGTTAAAAAATATGGAATCTGATCAGAACAAGAGCGGCTTCACTGGTTTGCTACTATCGCTTGCGGCAATGGTATCAAAGACAACGGAGGATGTTATTCATAAAGCAATGGAATCGGTTCCAACAAAAAGAGTCCATGAATGGATCAAGGAAAACATTGGTAAGTCAGTGCAATCAAAAAGAAAAGAAGTGTTTAGCTCGGCAAGAAAAGCGGAACAAAAATGGGATGAAAATCAGTGGGCGTTTGAGTGAGTATTTTCACCATCTCAGGCGGGTCCTTGGTCGCGCGGCCACGTATTATCAATTGACGCCGTGCACGGTGTTACCGTAGACCCTCTTCTCGATATGGTGTATTGCCTACCCAACGCGA
>CAMYNZ010000607.1:0-1079 GCA_947259865.1 uncultured Desulfobacterales bacterium
CCGATCGGATATTGGGAGTGCATATTATCGGACCGCGGGCTGCGGACATGATCGCCGAATGTGTATTGGCTCTTGAATTCGGTGCCAGCTCCGAAGATATAGCGCGCACCATTCACGGCCATCCGACCTTTGCCGAAGCCCTGCAGGAAGCATCCAACGCGGCGCGAAATTGTTCGATTTATTCATCTTGAGGACCCTGCTATGTTTTATAAACGACTGCTGCCAGTCGCCACAGGCTTAATTTAACGATTTCACTTCTTTTTCATTTGTGGTAAGGTATTTTGGCGTAGACGCAACTTTACTGTTTCCGGTTTATCCAGGTTGGAAATTTTAAACTAAATTTCCTCCTTTTTAAATTTTTTCAACTCAATAATGCGCAATTCAAAAATTGTAGTGTGCCCGAACCGTGTCACGCAATAACCAAAGCTTAGACTATAAAACCATTCTGGGTCTGCAAAAGGATCCTTTTTCAGCCGAGCCGGACCCATTGTCTTACTTTCCAGTCGTATCGTTTGAGCAGCGTCTGACGTTGCTTAAAGGGTTGGTCCAGGGAGCGGATATCCTTGTCTTGGTCATTGGAGAATCGGGTGGCGGAAAAACGACCCTTCTAAAACGCTATTTAAACACAACCGATAAAATGTGGGCGCCGGGTCGGATCCAAACTTCGCCGGCTCCAGACCAAACTCCGGATTCAAAGGCGCGTGATAGTCATCCCGCCTACGTTCTGCTGGACTCGGAAGATCCAGTCGTGATCGTAGACGATGCCCACTTGCTTTCAGCCGATAATTTAATGTTTCTGCTCCGCGAAGCCTTGGTCCCCGGCAGTACACAAATGATCAAACGGTTGATATTATTCGGTGAATCTGGTTTATACACCGAGATGACGTCGCTGACGGAATCATTTATTGGCGAAACAAGTGTGAATAAAATCTATTTGCCGGCGCTGACAATGGAGGAGGCCGCTGCTTATCTTGAACACCGCCTTAAGGTCGCCGGCTATACGGGTAAGAAACTGTTTAATTCCTCAACCGTTAAAAAAATCCATCAAGCGTCAGGAGGAATACCGGGACCCATGAATG
>CAMYNZ010000607.1:1092-3123 GCA_947259865.1 uncultured Desulfobacterales bacterium
AAAACGTCGTGATATTTTAGATACGCCAAAAGCACGTCCTCGAGGCATCTTCGGCTGGATCGGCGCTGGAATCGTTGTCATTTTACTGGCAGTATTGGTGCTGTTTGTGTACCGCCAAACCCAGGTCTCACGATCGGAAGATCCCCAAATTGCCCAAAGGGTATTTCGGGCTAAAATAGCGCAGAAGCCTGAAACAACGGGAAAAATATTTCGTGCCAAAATAACCGCCGTCAACCCATCCATAACCCCGCCGAAAAAAACTTTGACGAAACCAGTTGTGGTGAAAAAAATAGCGTCACCTCAATTCAGCGTCGCACAGACCGAAAAAATCGACTTGCCGCAGAAAATCCAAAAGCAAGCACCACCCATGCAGACCCCAAAAATAAAACCGATACAGAAAACCGAACTACAAACCGCATCCGCCCAGCCGACGAAAAAAATAGCGTCGCTTGAAAAAACTGAACGGCGCAAAGAAGTTCCACCAACGCAGCCTGCCGCAACATCAAAGGTCACTGCGGTTGTCACAGAAAAGGCTGCAAAGAAAAGCATCCATCGCGAAGACTGGCTTTTATCGATAAACTCAGAGCATTATACGATTCAGATAATGGGCGTCAGCAATGAAAATTCACTGCTATATTTCATCAAAAAAGATCAGTTATTGGATCAAAATAGGCTCGCCTATTATAAAGCTGCCTACAAGAAAAAAAACTGGTACCCTTTGCTTTATGGTGTTTATGCTACCAAAACAGAGGCCCGGTTGGCTGCCAATGAGTTGCCGGACCGATTTCGTGAAGCCTCGCCCTGGATACGCAAAATTTCTTCGGTGCAAAAAGAAATTCAATTAGATTAGATGCCCTTGCAATTTTTCTAAAAGTTGCAAAAAATTAAAAACCTTTTTACCAAAGATACCCAATGACCTATCGTTTGCACCACATTCACTTAATCTGCCACAAACTGGAAACCATGATCCGCTTTTTTAGGGATGTATTGGGTGCCAGCCTCGTCGCACGAAGGAAATTTGGAACTGCCGACGGGGCGACTCTAAATCTTCAGGGAATTGATATAAACTTGCGGGTTGCCCGCGAGGGCGAAGAAATGCAGAACAAGCTTGCTCGATCGACATACGGTTACGATCACATCGGCCTCGAAGTGGAAGATATTCAGGTGGCCTATGATGATTTGACCAAACGCGGTTATGAATTTTTCGTGCCACCGACTTCGGCGGCTGATTTGACCATCGCATTTTTCAAAGGCCCTGAAGATATCACCATCGAACTGGTTCAATCTTAAGAATCCCGGTTATTCAGCCCTCAGGGGTCGGTTTAAAAAGATCCGTGCTAATATACCGCTCACCGGTACTTGCCAAAATCGCTACGATGGTTTTGCCGGCAGACTCCGGTCGCTTGGCCACCTCAAGGGCCGCCCAGATGGCAGCTCCCGATGAAATACCACAAAGAAGTCCTTCCAACAGGGCGGCTCGGCGTGCGGTTTTAAAGGCATCATCATTGGTGACCGTCACAATATCATCAATCAGCGACTGATCCAGCACTTCCGGGATGAATCCGGCACCGATACCCTGAATTTTGTGGGAGCCTTTTTCGCCGCCTGACAAAACCGGAGAATCGGCCGGCTCAACGGCAATCGCCTGGAATGAGGGTTTTCTGGATTTGATGACCTGGGCCACACCTGTAATGGTTCCGCCGGTGCCCACACCGGATATCAGGATGTCAACGCTACCTTCGGTATCCCGCCAGATTTCTTCAGCCGTGGTCTCTCGATGGGCCTTCGGATTGGCCGGATTGGAAAACTGGTCTGGCATGTAGGAAGCCTTTTCAGATTCGAGAATAACCTGAGCTTTACCAATCGCCCCTTTCATTCCTTCTGCTCCCGGTGTCAATACCAACTCAGCCCCCAAATGCTTCAGCAGCTGTCGTCGTTCATCACTCATAGTATCCGGCATTGTCAAACAGAGACGGTAATTTTTAGCCTCACACATAAAGGCCAGCGCAATTCCCGTATTTCCGCTGGTGG
>CAMYNZ010000608.1 GCA_947259865.1 uncultured Desulfobacterales bacterium
TATTCCTGGAATTGATTTCTTGCCATACAAACCGAGGGCCACGTGCACGGGTGAGGTTTGGGCATTTATGTGCTTTTTAATTCAGAAATGCAGAGAGTTTCATATAAGGCGACTCCGCTAAGATGTTGAAGGCAATCCATCCAGAATTACGATTCCGGGACGATAATCGGCGAAGGGTACCCGAACACAGAAACAATTTGCAAAGCAATAGCTTTGCTTTTTTTATAGAAAAACCCTCTGGCACAAGTATTGAATTTTAGTTCATATTTCAGTCGGTTAAGTCATATTCACATTGGAATTGACCAGGCGGAGCCGTATAGAAAGGAAGTATCCTCGGGGTTAATTACAATCTTATTTTTATTGATTCTCACCGGATTTTGAAAAAAACAAACAGTGATCGTCCAAAAAATTGAAAATAAAAATTTATCAGTGCAAAACGAACACCTGAAAAAAAAAGTTGTTCGGGGTAGCGCATGGGTGTTCGGCCTCAGAATAATTAGCCGTGGATTTGGATTTGTCCGGACCATCATATTGGCACGTCTGTTAACTCCCAATGATTTTGGTATTCTTGGAATCTCCCTTTTGGCCATCGCCATACTGGAAACCTTTTCCCAGACAGGGTTCCAGGCAGCGTTAATACAAAAAAAAGAAAATGTTGAAAATTATTTAGATACTGCCTGGACCGTTTCCGTTCTCAGAGGAATCATTCTTTTCGCCATTCTTTTTCTTTCAGCACCTTTCGTTGCCAGGTTCTTCGGATCACCTGATGCGTTATGGGTCATAAGGGTCATTGCGATTTCGGTCCTTCTGACAGGTTTTCAAAATATTGGCATCATGTTCTTTCAAAAGGAACTGGAGTTTAACAAGCAGTTTGTATATGAACTTTCCGGCACCCTGACTGATTTTACCATAGCGATTGTGTTGGCATTTGTTTTAAAGAGTGTATGGGCTTTGGTGTGGGGAATGCTTGCCGCAAATGCATGCCGGCTGTTCGTATCCTATATTGTTCACAGCTATCGTCCAAAATTCAGGTTTGAAAAAGAACAATTCAAAGAGCTGTTCAGTTTTGGACAATGGATTTTAGGCTCAAGCGTATTAACTTTTCTGGTAACCCAGGGTGATGATATCTTTGTCGGAAAGGTTTTGGGTGTGACGGCATTAGGATTCTACCAAATGGCCTTTCTTATCTCCAACATACCGGCCACTGAGATCAGCCATGTGATATCAAGAGTTACATTTCCTACCTATTCAAGATTGCAAGATCAAACCGAAAGGATTGGCGAGTTATATTTGAAGGTATTAAAGGTAACGGTTTGTATTTCAGCGCCAATTGCCGGCAGCATATATGTTTTGGCCCCTGATTTTACGAAAATATTTTTGGGAACAAAGTGGTTGCCGATCGTTCCGATAATCAAACTGTTGGTAATAACGGGATTCATACGATCAATTGCTGCAACGATAGTACCGTTTTTTCATGGAATCGGTAAACCGAATATCGATGTAATCGGCCAGATCATCCGCCTGATTGTCTTGGCTGCGTTGATTTATCCTTTGGCTGTGCGATGGAATCTTGCCGGGGTTTCGATGACAGTGTTGGGAAGTACTTTTGCGATCTCACTGTTTTTTGTAATTTATGTCGTTAGAGTTATAGGATGTGGATTATTAAGGTATGGAAGAATATTATTATTTCCCATCATCTACACCATCACCATAAGTATTTTATTGTCTCTGATCAAAGGGCAAACACAATCCGTTGATTTCCTATTTTTTATTACTTTGATCGTATCCGGTTTGATGATCTATTTGTTGATTGCATATATAATGGATAAGATTGTAAATTATCAATTTTTTTCTTCTATTCAAGAAATCATCAGTCTTAAATAGTATGAATGCCACGGGTGTGTTAAAGGTTTTTTCTTCGCGATTCAGACCCTATCATTTAATTATGGCCTGGTGCAATATAGGGGAAGGCAGGAAGCGGAATTGACTTTAGACCGTTTAAGAAATGTGTATCGCTTTGGGATCGA
>CAMYNZ010000609.1 GCA_947259865.1 uncultured Desulfobacterales bacterium
CCACTGAAACATCTTGAATAGAGCCCTTTCAATCCCCGAGACCAGTGCAATAACAATCTGAACGACTGCAAAGGCCGCATAGTGAATCGCAATTAATCTAACCATCAAGGATACATCTGAATTAAAGCCAATTCCAAACCCCAGTAACAACAGCGTAATGGATGTCAGTACGAGAAAAACAGATACATAATGAAAAACGCAGTGCATGACCTTTTTCGCGACATCATCAAAAGATGCCTGCAGCATCGGTTGCAGATATGATTTACTTCCAACCATAAAATGACCCACCGTGCAAAACCCGGCAACCAACCCGGAGATCAATAGTAAAGCGTTCATGTCACCATCCTTTCGGTATAAAATTAGATTCGAGGTCTCGCGCATCAGAGCAGGGAGAAAGAGTTTTAAGTCCAGTTTTACTGGTTTAAATACGTAATCACAGAAAGTACTGCCCCTTGTGGATCCTGGAACATATAAAATCGCCCCACGTCCGGGATATCAGTTGGCGGAACAATTGTCTTGGCACCCAGTTCTTCAGCCTTTCTGGCAGTGGCATCCACGTCATCCACCGTTACGTAAACACCCCAGTGCGGTGGTGTCCCTTCGGCACCAGGCGGTGTGGACATAATGCCGCCCACGCCCTCTTCGCCGACTTTTAAAATGGTATAGGTCATACCTTCCATGGGCATGTCTTCGGTGGACCAGCCCAGAAGCCGGCTATAAAAATCTTTGGCGGCTTTGGCATCCGTTGTTACCAGTTCACACCAGCTAAAGGCACCCTGTTGTTTGAATGCATCTTTCATAATACCCTCCTTTATCTTGCTTGCGTATAACGGGCGGTTGCCCAAATCCTATCGAGTGGTCATTTAATCAAGTTTGTGTATTAATCTTTGACCATAAACATCTATCTGTTGATCACAAGACCGGTCTATTTCATTTGCCATAACAATACCCCTTCGGACCCGTATTTTGCGGCTCCAGATCCTCAGGGTTTTAAAACATAATCAAATATGAATTTATAGTGATTTTTCAGCGGTTCCAGGTTTTGGACAACCTTCATGCGGATTAGCGCCCCGTGCCAGCTGGAAACGATAAAATTGGCGGTTTGGTTGACGTCGATTTGATCTGATATATCACCGGCCGCCTGTGCTTCAGCCAGAACACGGGCATAGCCGGCCGTTATCCGGTCGAGTGCCTCCTGGAGTTTTTCACGAAACGCAGGACTCAAATCACCCATTTCCTGAGCCAGATTGCCGACTGGACACCCAAGCGTAAAATTGGTTGACCGGAAATAGTCCATAAAATTTCGTAATATCCGCTTGATCCTTTCCAGCGGTGGAACAGTTCGATTCTCGAAAATATCTTTGGCCATCTCGGAAAAATGATCGGAAAAGTAATCGATGACCTGAAGACCAAAATCTTCTTTATTTTTAAAAAAGTTATAAAAGGATCCTTTAGGAACGCCGGCGGCCGTGAGTATTTCCTGGATACCGGTGTGGTTGAAGCCTTTATGGTGGATGATATCAGCACCGGCTTCAAGAATGCTATCTCGGGTACTTGTTTTCATAAACCAGAGCCTGGGTTAAATGATTTACAGTTCAAGGTCTGGGGGTGAGCGATGCCAGGCCCCCAGCTTACAGTCCGTTATAGAAAATCCAGCGACCTTTGTCGCTACACTCCTCGGGTGGTTGTTGCAGCTGTCCTGAAGCAGGCAGCAATGAACTATTTTTATGCGTCTATCGCCTTGAAGGCGAACCCGGAAAGGTTCAATGTTTTTTTGAATTAGACCGGTCGGTCTAATTTGTCAAGTTTTTTTTGATTTCAGGCGAAGTGGACAGACAAAATTGATTAATATTTTGGTGTTCCCCAAAACTTCAACACCCGCAAAAATACCATGCATAAAACCATGATTCCGAAAAAAACCAGCGATGTCATGCCCACACTCCAGCTCCACCAGACCGGTGCGTTGACCAGGATCAGACAGGCACCAATGATCGGTATGGAAAAAAGGTTCATGATCGCAATTTC
>CAMYNZ010000610.1 GCA_947259865.1 uncultured Desulfobacterales bacterium
CGTGAAGACACCCGTGTAGGTTCCCGGGTTGGAGCGCGGTGTTCTACCGATGGGCGACTGGTCGATGTTGACCACCTTATCGATGTGCTCAAGGCCCTGAATGGAACGATAATCTCCGGCCGGAATTCTGGCCTGATTGAGTTTTTGCGCCAGAACGCGGTGAAGCGTTTCTAAAACCAGCGTCGATTATCCTGATCCCGAAACACCGGTAACACATATAAAACAACCCAGCGGAAATGCAACGTCGATTTTCTTTAGATTATTTTGGCAGGCGCCTTTCAGGATGAGTCGGGGGCCTTTTTCATTTCTGCGTTTTCGGGGAACCTCGATTTGCATCCGTCCGGCCAGATATTTTCCGGTCAATGATGCGTCGTGTTGAAGCAGAGCTTGCGGTGTTCCTGCAAATACCACCTGACCGCCCCTGAGGCCTGCAGCCGGACCCATGTCTACCACATAATCGGCCTGCAGGATGGTTTCCTCATCGTGTTCTACGATCAAGACGGTATTGCCGATATCCCGCATTTTTAAAAGGGTTTGCAGCAGACGCTGGTTATCTCTTTGATGTAAGCCAATACTGGGTTCATCCAACACGTACAGGACACCGGTCAGTTTTGACCCGATTTGGGTCGCCAGTCGAATTCGCTGGCTCTCGCCACCGGAGAGTGAGTGGGCCGATCTATCGAGCGTTAAATAAGAAAGCCCCACGTTTTCTAAAAACCCGAGGCGTTCGATGATTTCTTTTAAAATTCTCTGGGCAATTGCGGCTCTTTTACCGCTCAATTCTAATTGCTTGAAAAAGGTGTGGGTTTTTGAAACCGACAGCGTGGTCACCTCATGGATGCTGAGACCGCCCACCTTCATTGATCTGCTTGCGCGGTTTAATCTGGCACCGCCGCACTCCGGACAGGGCCGCAAATTCAAATAGCGCTTGATTTCTTCTCTGGCCTGAATCGAATCAGATTCCCGGTTATCCACGCCATAATGGGCGGTCAGCGCATCTATAAATTCTATAAATTGCATCGAATTTCTGTTGGCCCATATATCAACTGCGCCTTCTCTTAATGACAGCTCAGGATTGGGTACAAGCAGCTCCGGATCAAACTCGGCGGTTGACCCCAGCCCGTCACACCGGGTGCAAGCTCCCTGAGGTGAATTGAACGAAAAACTGGCCGGTGAAAATTCCGGATAGCTGATACCACACTGGATACAGGCTAATTTTTCGCTAAAAAGAATTGAGTTTTGATCAACGGCATCGACGGTGACAAGACCTTCGGAAAGTGCCATGGCCAATTCCAGGGAATCCGCGAGGCGGTTAACGACTTTCTGCTTTACGATCAATCGATCGACGACGACCTCGATGCTGTGTTTTTTATTTTTAACCAGCTTGCTCACGTCTTCGATCTCGGTAATTTTTCCGTCGATACGAACCCGGGCAAAACCCTCTTTTTTGAGACGTTTTAATAGCTGCTCATGGGTTCCCTTCTGGTTGGAGACCACGGGTGACAGAATATTTATCTTGGTTCCCTCACTCAGCAGCATGACACGGTCTACAATCTGATCAAGTGATTGTGAAGCGATGGGTTGACCGCACTGATAACAATGGGGAAGGCCGATTCTGGCAAAAAGCAATCGCAGGTAATCATAAATTTCGGTTACCGTTCCAACCGTTGAGCGGGGGTTGCGGCTGGCGGTTTTTTGTTCAATGGCTATGGATGGTGATAGCCCCTCGATTAAATCAACATCCGGCTTTTCCATTCGCTCCAGAAACTGTCGCGCATAGGTGGATAACGACTCAACATACCTGCGTTGTCCTTCGGCATACAGGGTATCAAATGCCAGGCTTGATTTACCCGAGCCGGACAGGCCGGTGATTACGACAAGTTTATTGCGCGGCAATTCTACATCGATATTCTTCAGGTTATGCTGTCGAGCGCCGCGAATGATGATTTTTTCAGTATCCATAAATTTTCAGTATACTACACAGGCTATGAAATTTTTTCAAATAAATTCCAAGCAATCCTTTGTAGGGCCCAGTGGGTATAGTTTTCAGCGTAATTAGAAAATTGTGGGGTAAATGTATTTAAAAATTAGAGATAATAAATGATATTAGTAGTATTTTGGAGATCTTTTTTTTTAACAATTTTGAGTAGAGGATGTGGATATGCTTAAAATATTTGAACAAATCCTGAATTTCGAAATGGTTGAACGTATGCCCAATTGTAAGTTTCGTTATAAAAATATGTTTTATTATCAAGTACATATAAATTGTTCATAACTTATTTGTAAAATTTACCTAAACTCTATTTATCCGATTTGACACAGACCGCTAGATACCATAAACAGACAGGAACGAAATTGATAGTTTTCAAATAATCTTAAATAAACCTTCCAAACCGGTTGATTTGGTTATTATTTTCCGCACTTTCTCTTGTAAATCAATACCTTAATTATTTAAACACGATAAAAATATTGGCTCTATGGAAGCTGTCTGGAAAGAATTAAAAGCTGCGATCAAACAACGTATTCCAGTTCACAGCTACAGGATGTGGATTGAACCGATAAAGTTCTCTGAAAGCCAGGACGGCCGCATGGTGCTGTCGTGTCCTAACACGTTTTCAAAAAAGCGGGTTCAAGATAATTATAAAGCGCTCATTGCAAATGAGATAGAAAAAACATTGGGCAAAAAACGCCAGCTCTCGATTGAGGTAGCCGGCAGAAATGGCGGCTCACAGTATAATACTGTTCAGAACCGACAACGGGCACTGCCGAATATGATTGTGCGTCCCCATTGCGGTCGTCATTTGCGCAAAGATTTTACCTTTGACGATTTTGTCGT
>CAMYNZ010000611.1 GCA_947259865.1 uncultured Desulfobacterales bacterium
GGTTGCTGTAGCAACGAATCCGATCAAGATCGTTTTCACCGAGCGCCCAAACAATAGCATCCAGGATATTGGATTTTCCAACCCCGTTATTGCCGATGATCACACCAATGCCGGGCTGAAAACCCATCTCGGTTTTCTCTGAAAAGGATTTAAATCCTTCGATGTTAACTGTATCGATGTAGAAATTAGTCATGCGAATTCTTTTCCTTAAAGCGTCTTCGGATTTCATCGATTAACTCTTCCTGCATGGGAATGAGGGATTCATACATCAGCTCTCCATCCAGCGCGACACTCGGCAGCGACTTGGCCTTCAATTCCCGAAAGCGCTGAACCCCCTCACGGGTGCGCATATCCCATTGCCGTACCACAATGATTTTTTGGATGTGCTCCGGTAAAACCTTTACCGATTCCGCCATATAGACGCAGGCGATTCACTGATTAAAGTCAGTTAACAATACGTCCACGTGTACGGGTTGAGTCAAGTGGTCCTCCTTACTTTAAAAGTTAATTTCTCTTTATGTATTTCCATCAATCCCCAGGTCAATCGATTTTTTTTCAAGGCCGGACCCACGCTGATAAAATCTTTTGCGGCAACATGCCAATGCCCCCATTTTTTCAATTGGCCGAATAAAACAATTTCGGCTTGAAATTGCGGAATCATGGCCTCCAGGGCCGGCATAACCGTTTCGTCTTGCATGAAATTTGTCAACCCGCACACCATATTCATTTCCAGGGCAAAGGGTTCAAAATCTGAATAATCCGGGAATGATTGAATATAACTGCCGAAAAAAGCGATACCCTTTTTATCTCCAATTTCAAAGCTCAGCACCTGGTTAAGCCTGACCAGCCAGTCCCTATCCTTTTGTCTAAGCCCCGTCATGCTCGCATCCTCTGTTCCATGGGCATAGCGCCAGTCATTTTCCCCCTGGATGGTGATTAACTTTAGCTGTCGGATGAGCTTGATTACATCACCGTTGTCGAGCGAATTACCGGTAAGGTTACCCAGACAATAAATATCCGTCACACCATAATCTCGTATATTTTTGACGATGGCCTTCAGGGCTGCCGGATTGCCCCCTAAATCTCCGATTATTCCTATCCGTTGTTTCGCTGGCGTGTCAACAAAGACTCGAAAGGAATCCGCTGGAACAAGCCCGCCTTTTTGAGCAGCCACAATAGCTGCCGCCAGCTGATCCGGGCAGGAGGTACCATCGCGACAGTCTATTCCGGTCAGATATTCCAATGCCTCAGATACGGGTTTCCCTTCCAAAAGCCGGGCAACCAGTTGTGCATTTCCGGGACAGCCGCCTCCCACAAAGCGGACATCTTTTAGTATATCATTGCGGAGCTTGAAATGAATTTCGGGGGGACAAACGCCCCGGGTATGGTATATGAAACGTTGCAGAGGATGGTTGCCCTTCATGATGTCAAAGCGATCATTTTTCTGTCAAACACGTCTATGGGTAGAGAAGTCATATCATATTTTACTTCAACCGTTACAATTACACCAGAGCCCCGTTTAAGAAAATCGTCCAATAGTTGATTTTTGGGCGGAAAAAAGACGGTTTTGGGAAACATTAGACCCTGTAACATAATGGGGGAGGGTGGGCGAGCGGTGCAATTGGACAAATTTGCATCTAATCGGTTTTGGGGTTCAGAAATGCTTTGGCCGAATGCCAGGCTTCATAGAGTATTTTCAGCGTACCTTGTCGAACTTCTGAACGCAAACCAAACAATTTATTGAATGCTTCCGTATTGGCCGTCATCTCGTCTTCCGACATCATGGGGGTTGGTATCACCAATGAGCGTTCGTAGTCTTTGAAAAGCCGTTTGAGCAGATCCAGGTCTTTGCTGCCGAACTCCTGGTCTATCATCCGTCGCCAGTGATAGGTCCAGCCGGGAATCATAAAAAAGGTGCCGGCGGTTTTGCATTGTTCTTCATAATAACACTCACGACCGCCAATCAGCAGACCCACACAGTCGTCGACCGGATGATCTTCATCCATGGGGATAAAGATCGG
>CAMYNZ010000612.1 GCA_947259865.1 uncultured Desulfobacterales bacterium
TGATACGTTGAAATTGAAAAAATAGGATAACGATAGAACTTTTAATTCCATCAACACCTTATTTCAATGTTACACGGTATAATTTTACTACCTTTTCCGGTAAAAAAGCAATCATAAAGCGTGTTAATTCTTTTGCTAGGGTTTTTGCAGGTCCGGCGAACGATCGGCGATCAATTTGTACTTTTGTAATATGATCTGACTCTTGCGCTTTAAACTTTTTTTTGACAAAACGATTTCGGCATCGTGAAATTCCATCAAGATGCGGTGGTAAGCACCGTCATGTTTTTCAAAGGCATCGACCAGGTCACGCATTTTATTAATTTTCACAGCGTTCACCTCGGTGATGACCCAGTTTTTGAAATTATTATAACCGACGTTGACCTCGTCGGGGAGTATGTCCATCAAAATCACAACATCCTGCCTGTCCTGGTTTTCAGCAGTGACGATTTCAAAGTAGTATTTCTTCAACCGGATCGGGACGTTTTGCCATTTAGACCATAAATTCAAATAATTTTCGGTCAAACGCGTAAAAACCAGCCCGCCAATGATATAATATGTCGGCGGTGTCTCTTATTGTATGCGGGGAATCACGTATCCATAAATTGCCCGGGGAACTTCCAAAGTGATATTTAAAGATAGAACCCGGCCCTTGCGCAGTACTTCTAAGTTAACCCGGTCATTTATCTGCTTGCGGTCGATTGCATAGCCGAAAGAGATGCGCTCCGTTTCCCGCAGCACGATCGTCTCGTCATTTGCGACGTCGTGGCCATCAACAGTCAGTATGACGTCCCCGGGTAACAATTTGTCTTTACCCAGGAAGGCGGGAGATACTTCTTTTACCAAAACACCGGATTGATCTTTCGACATCTTCAGAAACTCTCTTATTTGCGGATTCTCAAGATTCTGCCACACAAAAAAAAGTGTGGGTACGCCGTCATGCCGCCCATCGGTGAGATCCGTGAAAAAGTGCTGGATCACGGGGGCAGGAACCATGTATCCTATATTTTGGCCCGACGTGCTTTGAAAAATCACACCGACAATTTTGCCTTTCGAGAGTACCGGACCGCCGCTTGATCCGGGATTTATTGCGGCATCGATTTGACAGACAAGGTTTCGAAAGCGTGAATGACTGTAAATTTTTCTCTCGATCCGAGACACAATACCCTCTGTAATCGTGATACGGGTTCCACCCTTGGGAAATCCATAAGCAAAAACATTATCCCCAACTCGCGGTAGTTCCCCGATCTGCAAAGGTCGGGCACCTTCAAAAAAGGCCTTATCTTTGACATTTAAAATCGCCAGATCGAGTTCGTGTGAAATGGCTGCAACCGAGGCCACGAACTTATCCGCCTGGCCGGCGCGACGGACCCGAATGAAGGTATGATCACTGACCACATGGGCATTGGTTAAAACACGATTCCCGGAAATGATACAACCGGATCCGATACGACTCCGTTGCCCCCGCATCTGCCAGGGCCTGAAATAATTGGGTTGATCATAGGTCGTGTAAATCTTGACGATTGACTCTGTTATATTTCCCTGGGCGGCTGCCGATGGGCATAAAAAAAACCAAAAAAACAAAGCCGGGATAATTCGATTGAAACGCGTCCGCATTTAATAACCTCCGAGAAGTCGTTTCAAAATCCTATCTGAGATTTTGAAACCGTTATAGTTAAGAATTTATGTATCGGTTGGCCGGTTTGTCCCGCTTTGGGCGGAATTGTGTCCATTAAAAAGGGGATCCATCCGAATTTTAATCCCGCTGTAAGCGAGAGCAACGGGCTCAACGGGTTAACCCATTTCCTGCATAGGCATTTTGAAGAGGTTTGCAATCCGCCAAAGATCTCTGGCGGATTAATCCGCCAAAGATCTCTGGCGGATTTATCCGCCGATGTCTTTTGGAGGACTAATAGGGCCTTAGCCCGCCTGAGGCGGATAAAATGGGGTTTTGAAGCCACTTCTGGAGTATATCAGAAAACAAACCGCTAATCCATGACCCTTTTTTAACTCGAT
>CAMYNZ010000613.1 GCA_947259865.1 uncultured Desulfobacterales bacterium
AGAGCGATCTTGGTAAAATAGAATTATCAATACAATCACATGTGACGGATTTGGGAGAGCTGTTCGATCACCTGGCTGTGGGAAAGTCACATCTTGTCGGTTTGAGTCACGGTGCCCAGGTGGCCCTGGCGTTTTGCGCACAAAATCCGGGACGGGTAAATCGACTGGTATTATGTAGCCTTGGCGCAGGACCGTCAGATCATTCACGGGCTATGGTCCAGTCCTGGATTGAAACGCTGAAAAAAAGCGGCCTTGAAGCCATGGCCCGGCAAGCACTTCCGAGGGTCTTCGGAGAAAACTTTCTGGCAGAGAACAAACGGATTCTATCCATGATGATTAACGCCATAGCGGCACGCAACAGACCCGATGCGCTAATCGCTCACCTCGAGGCCCTGAACCGCTATCCGCCGCTCCTCCAACTTCCAAAAGAGATTACTTCCCCTACCCTTGTCATCTCAGGTGCCGATGATCGTCTCGTCAGTAAAAAAGGTGCCAAATTGCTTGCCGATATTACCAATGGCCGCCATTTGGAAGTCCCCGATATCGGCCACACCGTTCCGGCCGAAGCCCCGCAGACCTTCAATGACATCGTGCTCGATTTCTTGCTGAATTAGAAGTTCAATTCCCTTATTTTCTGCATCTTTAAAAACTGCTTGATAGCTAAAGATATCACAGGTCATTTAAAGCGATAAAAAGCATGGTTATGTTGGAATAATTACAAGTTTCATAACAGAACCGGCACCCCTGTATATAGCTCCCGCCTAATGATAGCCACAACATTTGACAATAACTCCGGATCTATGTATCTCTACGTAGCGAATACGACTTCACAAACATTGTTAATCCAGATAGTTTATCAGATATCGGGATATGTATAGAATGCAGTTGTTTAATAGGATTTTGTTTAGGTGTAGATATTAGGTGGCTTTTGAAAACTAGTAATGGCAAAGCAAGCGTACCGATTGTTGGTGAAAACGTACCCAAAAAGAAAACTTATTTTTTGCCGGGGATAGGTAAATTTATATTTGCAATATTCGGTTGGGGGTTCAAAAATGAATTTCCCAATATTCCCAAGTTTGTGATTATTATTGGACCCCATACATCCAATTGGGATTTTGTTTTTGGGATAGCAGCTTCATTTATATTAGGCGTCAAAATTTCATGGATGGGGAAACAACCACTCTTTCGAAAACCGTTTGGGGGTATTGTACGATGGCTTGGTGGAATACCCATAGATCGAAGTTCATCGCATGGTATGGTTGATACGATGATCAACCAATTCAAAAGTATGGACGAATTCATTCTCGCCATCGCACCTGAAGGAACACGGAAAAAAGTAAAAAAGTGGAAATCCGGCTTTTATCGTATTGCTGCAGGTGCTGATGTTCCAATATTGATGGCGTGTTTTGATTATAAGAATAAGATTATCAGCTTTGGTCCATTAATATATCCTTCAGGGAATTTGAATGCCGATATAGAAGATATGCAGTTAATTTTTGAAAATATAAGGGGGAAAAAATCTCAATAGAATACAATTGATAGCAGACCCCTATTTTTGATTATTTTTCCTCCTCCCAGTAGACGTACTTCGCTCTGCCATAGGGAATTCTGACAATCGACTGGTATACTTTAATATGTTGCTGCGCTATTATCGTCCACGAGCTGAAATTCTTTACATACTCTTTGATATTGTCTTGTAATGTCCGGTAGAGGTCATCATCTCTTAGAACCTTAATAATGTCTTGTATATAATCCTTATTGCTCTTGCATATCCATCCGCCGTTGCTGCGTTTTACAAGCTTTCTAAAAGCCAAAAGATTTGAGGTTATAACAGGCTTGTTGAAAGCAAAGCACTGGGCCATAATCCCGCTTTGAGCGCCCTTTACATAAGGCAAAACCACTATGTCGCTTGCAGAAACAATCGTATCGAATGTATGCTGGGGGAACTGTCCCCGTAAAACCACGATTCTGTCATTTACAGGGGAATTGTTTATCGCTTCATAA
>CAMYNZ010000614.1 GCA_947259865.1 uncultured Desulfobacterales bacterium
ATCGTGCCCCCAAGACACCTTTGGGTTTCCGACGGTTCTTCGGCAACGCTCCCTAATGCCTTCAGATCCGCCACCGTACTTTAGCGGACTGATAATTCATTCCGCTATTATCATAGGTTGGCAGGAAAAACTCCCCGAACGCTCAATTATATGGCCGTTTTCCTCTCATCACCGTATTTTATCTTAACCTGCCTGATTTCAATCCGAACCAGTGTAACCAGACGCAGCGGTTGGCCGTCTTTTTTTATGGGAAAGACCTGCCGCTGGGTGGGGATGGTTATACCATCAAACTCACGATGCTCCCAGCTGTAATGGGCAGCATGGGCCCAGGGGCCGAAGACCTCGGCAGTATAGTCATGACGTCTGAGCAACCCGGAGGCGTCAAAACAAAAGGTTTGCTCTGTGGAGTGGGTCAGTATAGTGGGCGGGAAGATCACCTTTAGCCGGCGCCATTGTTGGCCCCTTTCCTCCCAGGGGGCAATTTCTTCAATCTTTAAATCCGGATGCAGCAGCAAATAAGGGGCTGTGAGATAGTTCCACAGGGCATAACCGGCAAAGTGCAGGGCATCCAAATGGTCCCACCATATCTTATGCCGGAATCCTTGAAAGGCGTTGCGGGCATTTTTCCTTTCGGTCAAAATTCTACCGCTTTCGTTTTCGATCCACACGGTGTTTCCCCGGAAAACCCCACGGTTGCCGGGTTTCGGATGCGGTGTGATGATAACCTGGGGCCTGTGCATAAAAATCCGGGCCTGATAATCTTTAAAGGCATTCAGCCTGCATCGCAACGGCAGCGCCCATCCGCCTGTTTTGGCTTCGATGATGATTTGATTGACCGATTTCAGCCGGTCCAATCCGCCATGTTTTTCTATTACGAAATCCAGCAAGTCCATTTCTACGTCCCCTCTTGGTGATTTTTATCATATAAAACAAATTAACCGTTTTACGTTTTCAAGCATTTTCATTGGAAATGGCACTAAAAGCCGTCTTAAAAATCTGGATGAGGTTCGAGGGTAAGGCGCAGGGCAGTGAGAAAGCGGAGCATACACGATAGTATGTGAGCATTTTGAGCTGCCCTGCAACACAACCTTCGGGCCTCAGACGGGTTTTTAAGGTGGCTTTTAGAACCAACCACGCAGATTGTAAAGATAAGGCTTTTTTTGCATACCATTCAGGCGAGTCATTTCCTGCAGGATCCATTCGGTGCGGCTTAGTACATAATCTGAGGGCCGATCGATGTGTAAGCGTTTAGGGCTGGGCAGTACTGCCGCCATGAGGGCGCATTCCCGGCGTTTAAGCCGATTGGGCGCTTTTCCAAAAAATACCTTGCTGGCCGCATCGACACCATATATGCCGTTTCCGAACTCGGCTATATTGAGATAAACTTCGAGGATTCGCTGCTTGGGCCATATCATTTCGATGAGAAGCGTGAAATAGGCCTCTATTCCTTTTCTGATAAAGCTTTTTCCCGGCCACAAAAATAAATTTTTGGCAACCTGCTGTGAAATCGTGCTGGCCCCCCGAACACGGATTCCTTCGACACGCTCTTGCCAGGCCTCGGTGATCGCTTGCTGATCGAATCCCCAATGAGACGGAAATTTCTGATCTTCGGCTGCCACTACCGCCAGAGGTGCGTGGGACGATATTTTTTCCCAGTTTACCCAATGATATCGAACCTGAAATCTATCCTGATCGTTCCACCAGGCATTAAACTTTTTTTGCAGCATAAATGCAGAAGTCGGCGGATCGACCCAGCGTAAAACCAGGATGGGAATTACGGTCAGCAGCAGAAACCCGATAACTGTTATTTTAATGTATTTCATTTAATAAAAGGTTGGGCCCGTTAAGCCCGTTTGCCAGTTAGCCGGTTAAAATGGGTTCAGGGGTTAGGGTAATTTTTTAGTTGCGATCAAATCCAGCCAACGATTGCCATTATAATAAACCGGGCGATCAGCATCAATAAAAGAAGCACCAGAATGGCCGGTGAGTTATAGATCTGCTGGGCGGGAGACGATAGAATATAGTTAATGAATTTTTGAGCGTTTTGGGGGTGCGGGGCGTTCACTAATTTGCAGATATAGTAATTTATGTGTTCGCGCTGGTCGAGATCTTCACCCGGTTCAACAACCTCAAAAGCCAGACCGGAATTTTGGGCATGTATCACTTCCGTCGCCCAAACAGGGCCGGCATCAACGGTCTTATTCGCTATTCGCAGCGGTGTTTCTCGGTGATGCACGATGGTATAAATGGTGGTGCCTTCGGCCCGTTTTTCTTCCATAATACGCCGGACCAGTTTATCGCCGCCTGCCTGTCGGTACATGTCCATGATATGAAACGCTATATCCTCATTGGCAGGATCGGGCTGAGACACACGCACGTCACCCTTTCCGAGGTCGGAAACCGATGCTACATCGGCTGGATTTCCTTCGGGCACCATCAGGGTCAAACGATTATGGAGATAAAGATGATAATCGCCATTTAAAATATGGCCGGAATTTTCAAGTATGTCCATTCCTTTTTGGTTCACGGAGGTGTAAATGTCGGCAGATACATTTAAGACATCATTTCTGTATACAGCCCCACCTGATAAAATTTGTTTGAGCGCCAGTCCCGGGGGAAGGGTTTCATAAAAGATATTATTGATATCCGGAAAGTCCTGCTGAAAGCCGGTAATGAGTTCGTCCATGGCCATGAACTGGTTGCCGGCCATAAACAGAACCAGATCCGCCGAATCAGCGATTTCCAGGTTGTGAAGATCATCCGCTCTGTCCGATGGGATTATTGGTAAATCTTTCTTATCCATCTAATCCTTTAAGCGCGTGTTGATAAGAACTTCAGAACGCAGTGTCCGGTGAACCGGGCAACGGTCCGCAATCTCTTTGAGCCGCCGGCGTTGCTGATCATCGAGCTGACCGCTTACTTCGATTTCACGATCTATAATATCCAGCATGCCTTTTTCGGTTTCACATGTTTCACAATCTCGGGCATGTATTTTTTGATGTTTCAGTTTAACCCTGATCGATTCCAGCGGCCATTTTTTATGGTCGGCATACATGCGAAGCGTCATCGAGGTGCAGGCGCCGAGCCCTGCCACGAGGTAATCGTA
>CAMYNZ010000615.1 GCA_947259865.1 uncultured Desulfobacterales bacterium
TGGTTAAACCATTTTATCGGATCGGTATTTTAGAATCAATATAATATCCAACCGTTTCTGTTGTCATGATTGATCGGGCACCCGGAATTCAACCGAAAACCCAGTTTCTTATTGGCTCCTTTGCTGGTTTTTCATTTGGAATGATTTGGTGCGTAACGTTTTTCTGGATTTTTTGGTCATGCCCTCTTTTTCAATCCGGGAAGCCTGGGTTTCCATATCCTGGGCCTGGTCCAGCAACTGGTCATCATCATATCCCTGTCCGAGTTCTCTCAATTGTTGGGCCGAGGTTCTTAATTCTTCCACGGCTTCCTTTTTTTTGCCCTTGTCGGAGAGTGTAATTGCCTTTTCCTGAGCCATGGCGTTGAGGTTAAGCTGATAATCTCTGAACACATTGATATTGGCCGACTTTCTGACTTCTTTTCGGTCTTTACTGAATCTGGCCGTTACGCGACCGGCTGAAGTTTCTCTACGCTGTGTAAATGGATCTTCATAAAAAACTTTGGCCAGAGCAATATCTTTATTCTCGCCGCTCATACCACCGGAAATTTCCACTTTCACCAGGGCAAATTTTTCCTGGTTTCCATATAGTTGATTCAAGGAAAGCTCGACCGATTGGCCTTTGATTCGCCCTTCACGACCGATTATGCTGAGAGGACGCACCCCTTGCGGACATTCAATCAAGAGCCGCACTTTTTTGGCAACAACACTCAACACATCCCCGAGTTCAGCGCTAAAAATGTGTGGTAAATCTTTACTGGACTCAACAAAATAGGCGTTGCCGTCGCTTTTTTGCGAAAGGCGGGTCATCAGATCCTCGTTGTAGTCCATACCGACCCCCACGGTTGTTACCGAAATATCCTCCTTTATCAAAGCGGCACCGAGACGACCCAGATCCTCCGGACTTCTGGGGCCCACGTTCGCCAGACCGTCGGACAACAGGATGATGCGATGGACATACCCGCTGTTTAAATGCTTGCGGACTTCGGCCGCCCCCTGGCTGACCCCGCCAAAGAGAGCGGTGTTTCCGCCGGATTGAATCATCCTGATTCGACCTTCAATCCACTCCACTTTGGCGGCACTTTGGGCCGGTACAATGGTATCCACCCGATGATCATAAACAACGACTGAAAAGATATCCTGGGGTCCCAGATGTCGCAGGGCTTCGATGGCTGCCTGTTTGGCCTTTTCCAGTTTCTGACCGGCCATGGATCCTGATCGATCGAGTACGATAGCCAGATTAACAGCCGGTCGCTCAATCCTTTGCGGCGGCGGCGGGGCATCCAGCGTTACCTTGACAATGGCGGTCTGGGGTCCGTTTGCCGGTAACACCGCGCGATCAATCTCCACGCGACAGGCAACCATTGAACCCGTAACCCCGGCTTCAGACGGTGTTACTAAATTTGCCTGTCCCCAAAGCCCATAAGATACCAGCGCAAGAAAAAAAACCAGCAACAAGCCAATTGTCCTTTTATTTTGTGAAATGTGCATGTTGACCTCCTTTTTTAGACGCAATCTTTGGTAGCAGTGGTATGCTGTATAAACCCTGATAATTCATACACCCTTCCAGGCCAAAAACTGCCCGGTCTGTTGGGCAAATCGAAACTCAAAATGATCAGGTCTTTACCTGGTTGTTGATTACATCATACGGGGCTAAAAATGTCGTCATCCCAAAGTAAAAGAAATGTAAAAAATATGTAAAATTGATTGACAGTAGACTCAGATTGAATTATTTATGACTGACCGGTCAGTATTTAATACAGCTAATTATATTAAGATAAAAATTATGATAATTTAAAGATAGTTATTTCTGACCGAGTGGTCAAAATTTTTGGCACCAGGGTAATCCATGGACCCGTTCAGTCAACAAGGAGAAACCAGAAAAGCCCAAATTATCGCGGCGGCCGCCCGGGTATTTGCTCAAAAGGGGTTTACGGGTGCGGTTATTGCCGAAATTGCGGCGGAAGCCGGCATCAAGACATGTTCTCCCTGGTGCTGGAGTTCTGGGCCGCATCATCGTCTGCAATCATGCGCCGGCGCTTCAAGTCAGCCTTTAAAAAAACCTACCGCGATTTTCGCGGCATCGTGTCGTCTGTAATCCGTGACGGAATTGAAAAAGGGGAGTTTGGTTCAAATGTAAATCCGGAATCATTAGCGGCCGCTTTGGTCGGCGCCTGGGATGCCCTATTTTTGCAGGCCTGGTTTGATGACTCTTTTGACCCGCTGGTAACGGCTCAAGATTTTATGGTATTGGTCATACAGGGTCTGCGGCGTGAGAGAACCTAACCCGGACAAACCGGAATCAAAAATGACAACATCCTGAATACGATCATTTATGACACAATCGTAAAGATACTGGATTGTAACGGGACTGTTGCGCGTTCCGCGTTACGGGTTGCGTGTCTTAAATAGGATGGTTTCCTTTTTTATAACTCGCAACACGCAACTCGTAACTCGTAACATCATCTTTCAACGCAAAAACAACATACTGTCTGAGATCGACAACAAATTGTCTAAATGGCGCTACTAAGCGCCTAAAAGGGAATACCCTATGATCCAAATTTTATTTTTGCTGGCGGCGGTGTTCTTGACCTTCAGTATACAACCACCGGCGGTTCTGGCCCTGGATGCCGCCACCCTGGTAGCAGACAGCTTTAATTACATGCGAGGCAAAGCCTCGGCCGCCACGGTGGAAATGGTGATCCATCGACCGGATTGGGAAAGACGGATGACGATCAAAGCCTGGACCAAGGGTGAAAAGCAAAGCCTCTTTTTTATCACCGCCCCACCCAAGGACAACGGCAACGGCACGCTGAAAAAAGGCCGGGAGATGTGGATATNNNTCCGATTTTTCCAATAACGATATCGCCAAATCAGATAGCTTGATCCATGATTACCGCCACCGGTTGACCGAAACCGAATTGGTTGCAGATAAAAGAGTATATCACATTGAATCGCTGCCAAAGCCGGATGCACCCGTGGTTTGGGGGATGTTAAAACTTAAAATAAGAGAAGATCTGATTCTGCTCAGCGAAACTTTCTATGACGAAGATCAAAAACCGGTCAAAGTCATGACGACCTTAGAAATAAAGCTGCTGGGAGGCAAACTATATCCAAAACTCTGGAAAATGCAAAAGGCCGGCACCCAAAATGAATATACCCTGTTAAATTATAAGGCCCTTTTGTTTCAATCTGATTTACCGGATCGATTATTTAGCATTTCAAGTTTAAAAAATCCCAGAAGGTGAGCAATTTTGTCCGTAAACGTCAAAATGGCCTGGCGCAACGTCTGGCGCAATCCACGTCGAACCGTGTTGACGATATCCGCCATCGCCTTTGCCAGCATTCTCCTGGTATTCATGCTGTCTTTCCAATTTGGGTTCTATGAAACGGCCATAAACGCCTCCGTGAGAATACACGCCGGTCATCTCCAAATTCAGGCCCACGGTTACCGGGACAAGCAGAGCATGCGGCTGGTCGTTCCCGACCCAGCTACTTTGGGAACCATTCTGGAAAATATCGAAGCGGTGGCGGCCCATACCTATCGAGCCAATGCCTTCTCGCTGGTATCCCACGATAAAAGATCCTACGGCGTGATGGTCACCGGAATTGATCCGGTGAAAGAGGCCGGTGTATCAACGCTAAAAAATGTGATCACTGCAGGGACCTACCTGACAGAGGAAGACGGCTATCAGGCCCTGGTTGGAAAACTCCTGGCGCATAATCTGCGTGTGGTCCCGGGTGATGAATTAACCCTATTGGGGCAGGCCCGGGACGGATCGGTTGCAGCTACCGTGGTGACGGTGAAGGGTATTTACAAATCCGGTCTGGATGAATTTGATCGATCATCCGTACATATCCCCTTAAAAGTGTTTCAGGATGAATACGCGATGGGTAAAAGCGTCCATCAGGTAGTCACCATTGGACGATCCCTGGCGGAAATACCCGAAATTAAAGCATCAATAGAGTCCCGCTTAACGGCCCGGGACTCACAAACTCCTTTGAAAGTCCTGGATTGGGAGGAGCTGATGCCCGGATTACGTCAAGCAATTGAGATGGATCTGGTCAGTGGACTAATTTTTTATGTGCTCCTCATCATCGTGGTGGCATTCAGTATTCTGAATACTTTTTTGATGGCCATTTTTGAGCGGACCAAAGAATTCGGAATTATGAAGGCCGTGGGGACAACTCCCGGGCGCCTGACCAAACTGCTGCTGATTGAATCCCTGACAATTACGGCGGTGGGTATTTTAGTTGGCATTATCTTCGGAATTGCAGTTACCTATTATTTTCAAGTGTATGGCATCGATTTTTCGGGATCATCCGAACTGCTGGGCCAATTTGGAATTCCCGGCCGGATGTTTCCCCGGCTTTCGGTGCTGTCAATAGTGATCGGACCCGGCCTGGTGCTGGCGATAACCTTTTTGGCAGCGCTTTATCCGGCCCTTAAAGTGCGGGCACTGCATCCGGTCAAGGCCCTGGCACATGTGTAGGAATGATGAATTCGGGCCACTTAAAACGTAACACTTAAAACCTAAAACTATTAAAACAATTTATCTTCAACTCGCCTGGCGCAATATCTGGCGCAATCCGCGACGCACAACCGTCATTTTACTGGCCGTAATTATCGGGGTCTGGAGCCTTATCATTGAAAACGCACTCATGCGGGGAATTGCGGTGGGGATGATAAAAAACGGTATTGCAACCTTAACCGGACACGTTCAGATCCACCGCCGGGGCTATCGAAACGATCCGGTGATTGAAAACAGCATGACGGATCCCCAAATAGTCGTCGCGGCCATCGAGAATCATCTTCCTCCCGGAGGCCAGTGGGCCGGTCGGGTGCGGGTTAACGGGATTGCCAGTAATGCCCGGCATTCCGGTGGTGTTACGATCGTCGGAATTGATCCGGCTGCAGAAACCAATGTGTCGTTTATCGCAAAATCTATCATCACCGGTCGTCAACTCAAGGCCGATGACCCTCACGCTATTTTGGTGGGCCGGGCCTTGCTGGACAAATATGAAACCAAAATCGGTCATAAATTGGTGCTGATGTCCCAGGGCACCGACCAGGAAATCGTCTCCCGGGCATTTCGAATTGTGGGAACTTTCGATGCTGAAATGCAGTCAACTGAAAAGCAGTTTGTCTTTATTACCCGCCAATCAGCCCAGAAAATGCTGCAGCTGAGCAACGGCCTGTCAGAAGTATCGATCATCGTCCCCGGGCAGCAGGCAGACGTGGTTGCGTCCCGCATCAAGCAAGATCTGCCCCCGGAGACATTTGAAGTTCATACCTGGCGCGAACTGCTGCC
>CAMYNZ010000616.1 GCA_947259865.1 uncultured Desulfobacterales bacterium
TTTTCTATGAGCCGGATTCCACAAAATGGACAATGCGTCTTTTTTCTCATCTCTAATCGTCGAAATCCCCTTCCTCGCCTTTATCGGATGAAATCCCAGCGGCCCGCTGGATGATGAGATCCGGTGTCCAATCATCAGGATTTTCAATCCTTTGTGATTTGGGGCCGGGGTCATATGAATCGGTTTTAAGTATGTTTTGAATAGCCAGGGGGGCGGTATCAGCAGAATTGAAAACATTTACGATCATATTATACGCAAAAGACTCAACCCTTTTGGCCATCTTTTCCCTTACATCTTTGGGCTGCCCCAGAAGTTTATTTTCAAACGGGAGATTCAATTTTTTATAGTTGCCACCCTTGAGCCCCTGAGATTCGGCAAAGGCGACCATTTCGGCCCACATTTTTTCAGTAACGCCCTCTCCTTCGACTTTGATAAAGTTACCGGCGTCATCCAGAATGGCGTTGCCGAAATCGTTTACTTGCAGACCCCATGAAATCATCTGGAGTGCCGTCGCAACATTGGCTTTGGTGGTGCGTGTACCGGTGGCAATCTCTCGCAATCTATCTGAATTGTTACCTGAGGTTCCATGCTGGGCGCCTGAAATTTTATAATTTTCCAGAGCAGCATGAATTTGACGAGTCAATTCAACCTGAATTCCCTGCCCGCTTTCCTCGATGCCGTGAGTGGTGCCGTTGTTTAATGCAATCCAATCCGGAAATATATCATGGGCATTCAATCCCCGGATCAGAAACAGGGCTTCTTCTGTGGTAGAAAGCCCGGTTTTTCCTTTTATCTCGCCCACTTCGGTTTCAAGTCCGGCCCATTTAGGCACAAAAGGGTTCAAATCCAGGTTGGCAAGCAGGTTTTGATCGTCGGGCAGGTGAGAAGCATCAATGGCGATCGAGGTCATCCCCGCTTCGAAGATGGTAGGAATCTCGATCTTGGCTTCATCGATATCTTCTTTCTTTTTGATACCATAATGATCCGCATGAATAGCTACCGGGATCGTGACACCCAGTTCATTGCAGATAGTATCCACATATGCGGCTATATTCCAATAATTGACAGCGCAATAGGCATTGGCGCCGCCCTCTGATCTGGCGATCTCAATTATAACAGCGGCGTTTGCCTTTTGAGCAGCTTGCAAAGCGCCTCGAATAACAAACCGGTTTCTGCCATTGGCTGCCAGCGCAATGGTCTTTCCTTTTGCCAGCATTGCCCCGTCGATATATTTGCCGCTGACGATCAGCGCCCTGGAGTGTGGAAATAGTTTTTTAATATTCGGTGGTCTGCCTACTTTCAGAGCTTTTTCAAAATTCGCCGGGGTAACACGTGTCTCGGACATGGCTAACGCTCCCTTTTTGGTGTTTTTTAATTACTCCAGGAATCGGGGCTCGCACCGAAACCTGGATATGAATCACACAAATATATTCCGATATCTTTTACTTTCACCACTTCGGCTTTACTGTAAGCACTATTTTTCATTTGTCAGTGGAGGCTGTCAAGGGAAAATGACGGCGGGTTTGCGCGCTAAACTGATCCGGAAAACGTTTAAGGGTCGTCCGTATTCACGGGCACGGTCCATTTTCCTGATCTCAAATTCTCCAGAATTTCAAGTATGGTATTCTTGTGGACCTTCGGTGCCCAAATTACCCCCCAGCCTTTTTGAAACTGGAACAATCCGTCATAGGCGGTGTCATAAAATGTTTGAATTCGGTGGGGAATATTTTGTTCTCCCAGGACCGATTCAATAATCTGGGCCTCAATTGCGTTTTCCAAAACCGAGATTTTGACAAATGCTTGTTTTAACGGTTTATTCATAAATAGGTTTTGCGGCGGAAAAGGCGGGCTAGAACGGTTAAATTGGAGTGTCCGAACTACGGCCCAGTAAAGTGAGTGATATGCGACGGTTGCGCGTTACGTGTTTCGAGTTGCGGTTTTTGTAGTCTCCTCGCCAATGATTGTTTGGTTAGTGGGACACAGAATGCTGTTACCAGTAGGGAGCAAATTGAGAGGGAGTTGCCGTTTTCGAAGCCTACTCGCCAATGATTCGGCATCTTGTCAGCAAAAAAATGCCCCTTGCCCGGGCAGGCGTAAATGCAATATTTTATCGGAATGTTATTTTGACAATTAATATAATCTTTTGGAATCCAGATATCAAGCGTAGGTATCGACGAGCCGGCCGGCCGGGTGAATTGCCCGCAGCTCCACTCGACGTTTGGTATTGTAGGTGTGTAAGGCATTGTTATCTTTATGAGAATTGTTTTCCATGCGAATAGGATTGGGTGTATATTGGTGCAAGGCATGTGATTTACCAAAAGCCTTGGGAGGCACGGGGTGGACCTTACTGCCGGATCCTTGAAATCGGGGTCTGACAGGTAAATTACCGTTAAAATACGGCAGTAGCTTTATGTCGGTGGCGGTTACCATCAATGGTCCTAATTTTTCTTTTTATTGGCCTGTCTTTTTTGTCTCTTGACGTTTTCTTCATTTACCTTGGTGTTGTAGTCTTCTACCTCTGAAAATAACTGCTTTCTTTTGCCATCATGTTCCTTGAATCGTTTATTCAAATCAGCCGCCTTTTCATTATAACGCTTAATATCGGCAGCTGTCTTTGCTTTCTTTTTTTCTTGAGCCAGTGCCGAATTTTGCTCCACCAAAGACTCATATTCCACTGCCAATTCGTCTTTTCGCTGGTCGAATTCTTTTAC
>CAMYNZ010000617.1 GCA_947259865.1 uncultured Desulfobacterales bacterium
ATGAAAACGGTTCGTGAAAAAGTGGATATTGTCGTTGCCGGCGGCGGAACGGCCGGTCATGTTGCTGCTATTCGAGCGCAATGCGTATGCATGAGCATGGGGCAGGCCATGGTAGCGGCAGCGGCGTTGGCCGTGCAAAGAGGCGTACCCTCCAGAGAGATTGATTCAAGGGACATTGTTGCGTTTACAGTCGAACACGGTGCCGTTCCGGTGTAAAGCAACCTAATTGTAAACAATAGTTAATGGCCCCATAGAGGAGGGTTTAATGAAGGCCTTTTACTTTTCAGGTATCCGACCCATTTTCTTCGGTGTTGACCGGGTTGACCAGCTGCCGGGCGACATTAGCGCCCTGAACGGGGAGTCATCTGAAGTGTTTATCATCAGTGATGCCGGGTTAACCAGGGCGGGGGTTGTGGCACGCATTACGTCGATTCTTGAGAAATCCGGGTTGGATGTGACGGTATTCAGTGAATTGACAGGGGAGCCTCATGGTGCTGCGATCGATCAAGCTGCGGCAATTTTAAGAGGCATTGATCGACCCTGTGTCGTGGGGGTGGGGGGTGGATCTGCTCTCGATGTTGCAAAATTGGCCGCGGTTGTCGCTGAAGCAGAGGCACCGACCGAGGTGTATGCTTTGCGCGCGAAACCGTTACCCAAACCCCGGTTGAAAAGGATTATGATTCCGACAACTGCCGGCACAGGGTCCGAGATGACCGGCACCGCCGTCTTTTCCGATAGCAAAGGCTGCAAGGTTTGGGCATGGGGACAAGCGCTTTTTCCGGATCTGGCGATTCTCGATCCCGCTTTGACAGTTACTCTCCCACGCGATGTTACCGCCAGCACGGGGCTTGATGCCCTTGTTCACGCTATTGAAGCGTGCACGTGCCGGCAAAAGAATTCCATGGCAGATGCGCTGGCCCTGCATGCCATCCGTCTCATCGGAAAGCACCTGCTAGGCGCCATTGAAAATCCGGCAGACATCGAAGCCCGAAGCCATATGCTCATCGCATCCGCCCTTGCGGGCTGTGCCCTCGCTCAGACCGGAACTGCCGGTGCCCATTCCATCGGCCATGCGCTGGCAACAGTTGCGGGGATACCCCATGGCCGCGCCGTTACCATCGGGATGGATGCGCTTCTGGCGTGGAATGCCAAAGCGGCTCCCGAGGAACATGCCGCCGTGGCTGAGGCACTTGGCAACAGCAAGGCTGCCGATCAAGCCGGACCGGCATACCGGAAGCTGGTCGGGTCGACAGGCCTTGATCTTTCCTTTGCCCATGCGGGCATCGAACCGGAAACCCTGGCCAAAGTGATGATGTCCGAAGAAAATATTTCCATGATCAAAAACAACATTCGATCGATCGGTGCCGATGAGGCATTGACAATATCCAGGCACATATTGGAATATCAAGTGCCTTGATGATCAACTCCGGGTGTCACAAGGAGAAAATGTCAAAGTGAAAATTACGGATATCAAAATTTACCCTGTAGCGAATCCACCCCCCCATTTTGGCGGGCGTCACTGGGTGTTTCTCAAATTGATAACCGACACCGGTGTGGAAGGGATCGGTGAGGTTTATGCCGTGCCGTTTCATCCCCAGGTTGTCAAGCAAATGGTTATGGATGTATTTGAACGATATGTCGTGGGTACAGACCCCTTTAAAATAGAGAGACTCTGGCGAATCATATACTCTGCCGGTTACACCCAGCGTTCGGATCTCTCCATCATGGGTGTGCTCAGTGCCATCGAGATGTCGTGCTGGGACATCATCGGCAAAGCGCTTGACAAACCTGTTTATGAATTGCTGGGCGGCCAGGTTCACCAAAAGCTGAGGTCTTACACCTATCTTTATCCAGAAAAATCGGATAAAAAAAATGTATACAGCGACCCCGATCTGGCGGCCGAAAGAGCGATAGAATACGTCAAAAAGGGATTTACAGCCGTGAAATTTGATCCGGGGACCCACGGGCAGATGACCGCTTCCAGTGCCATTCGCCTCGCAAAACGTCTGGAGAAATATGACCCGTTGTGGTTTGAGGAACCCGTACCCCCGGAAAATGTTGAGGAGATGGCCCGGGTCGCCCGCTCCACCAGTATCCCTATTGCGACCGGCGAAAGGCTTTCGACCAAATATGAATTCGCGAGCTTGCTGGGAAAACAGGCGGCCTCCATCCTTCAGCCGGCATTGGGGCGGTCCGGCGGTATCCTTGAAGCCAAGAAGATTGCCGCCATAGCTGAAGCGCACTATGCACAGATAGCTCCGCATCTGTATTGCGGACCCATTGAAGGTGCTGCAAATATCCAGATCGACACCTGCAGCCCCAATTTTTTAATTCAGGAAAGCATAGAGACGTGGGGAGGCTTTCAGGCTGAGATCCTGAAAGAACCCATCCGCTGGGAAGACGGCTATATTATACCGCCGACCACGCCCGGGCTTGGGGTTGAGCTGGATGAAAAGGTGGCGGCCGAGCATCCCTACACCGGAAAAAGACTGCATCTTGAAATGAAAGACCAACCCGTATGACTCGCTACCGAGATATTATTGCCGGCACCGAATTTTTCTAATGGGTCATAGTTTTTTTGGAACCACTTGCAAAATTAAGGTGCGCGACGGGCTTGAATGCATGTTACATTTTGGGGGTTTAATGACCGCGTAAATTATAGCTGGCCTTTTAACCGCGGGTCTGGTAGAAGAGGTCAAACCAGAACAACTGGTCAGAGCGGGCGAACGGATCTGGAATCCAATTCGTCTGGTTAACAGCGTGTTTATCTTTGTTCTGCTGAAAAGCGACATGGATTTGGGCTGAATCTGCAATGCCATCAAGCGATCTTGAAAAGATTCCAGATCTGTGTATGTCAACCATCAAACTCTGAGAAGGAAGGAGGATCAAATGAATGCATTAGACCATCTGCAAAAGCTATTTACGGAGGGGAAGATCAGTCGACGGCAATTTTTGGCCAAGGCAGCGGCTTTGGGCGTGACTGTAGCTGTAGCGCCGTCATTATTGCCGAAAAAAGCTGAGGCGGCCATGCCCAAAAAAGGCGGGCATTTTAAACAGGCCGTCACCGGCGGCTCCACAACCGATACGCTGGATCCGGCCACCCACACCTCCAGCTGGAACATCAATGTCGAATTGCAGCTGCGAAACACCATGACGGAAATCAACCACAAATTTGAGCCCATACCGTCTTTGGCCGAGAGCTGGGAATCCTCTGCGGGTGCCAAGAAATGGATATTCAACCTGCGCAAAGGAGTGGAGTTTCATGACGGAAAGTCATTTGATGCGGAGGATGTGATCTACACCATGAATCACCACCGGGGGAAAGACTCCAAGTCGGCTGCCAAGCCTTACCTCGAGCCGGTCCGGAGTATCAAGGCGGATGGTAAACATCGCGTGATTTTCGAACTTGACGCAGGTGTTGCCGACTTTCCATTCATCATGTCTGACTATCATCTGGCCGTGTTTAAGGCCGGTACCCAGGGTAAGGAGTTTGAAAAAGGTATTGGTACGGGCGGCTTCATGCTGGAGATTTGGGAACCGGGGGTCACCGCCATCACTAAAAGAAACCCGAACTACTGGAAAGCGGGTCGGGCCCATTTCGACAAGGTGGAGACCCTTAGCATCAATGATGTCAATGCCCGGACCAACGCCGTCAAGACAGGACAGATACACTTCATGGACCGCTGCGAAAGGAAAACGATCCACCTTCTGAAAAGATCAAAAGGCATTGAGATCATGGCAACGACC
>CAMYNZ010000618.1 GCA_947259865.1 uncultured Desulfobacterales bacterium
ATTGCCGTAGATCTCCTGGGGTGCGGAGACTCGAGCAAACCTCTGAATGTCGAGTATTCCATCAAACATCAGGCTGAATTATTAAAAAAATTTATGGCCCAAATGGGTGTCGAAAAATTTCACTATGTTGGGCATGATGTCGGTGGTGGTATCGGCCAGATCTTAGCCGTAAGATATCCGGATTTGCTTTATGATCTGACTCTAATCAATACGGTCGCCTATGACCTCTGGCCGGTACAGCCCATAAGCGCCGTAAGAACGCCTATTATACGGCAATTCCTGATGGCCTCCCTGGATTTGGGTACTTTCAAGTTGATCGTAAAACGCGGTTTATACCACAAAGAAAATGTGACTGCTGAGCTGATGGACTATTTTTGGAAACCGATGAAATCAACGGAAGGTCGCAAATCATTTGTCCATTTCGCAAATTGCCTCAACCATAAACATTTGCTGGAAATCGAACATGATTTGCGCCGGATCAATTTGCCGGTTCTCATCATCCGGGGTGATGCCGATCCCTATCTGAGCCGGGAAATATCTCAGAGACTGCACGATGAAATTCAGGACAGCCAGCTCTTTCGGATCAAAACGGGGGGACACTTTATCCAGGAAGACGAACCGGAAAGGGTTGTTGAAATCCTGGACCGATTTTTGGGGTAGGCGGTCATGCAATCGAGTTTGCACGGAAAATTAGAAAAATTGGAAGAAAAAATTCGAATCCTCGAAGAGGAAAATGAGCTTCTGTCCGAACGCGCCGAGGACACCCTCCTGACAGGACTGGTGACAAAAAGCGTCGACCATGTGGCGAATAAAAATATATTAATTGAAAATGTTTTAGAAAAAATATCCATTCTCAAGTCTATTCCATTTTGCACCTGTTGCAGGGTTGATGGAAAATCCATCAAAAAAATCAGTACCTATACGGTTTTTTCAGACGACAATTCGGTTGGATATCCCATCGTCACACCTCCCCATTTGATAGAAGAACTGGAGCGCAGTCCCCGGGTCATGGTCGGCGGTTTAGAACAGCCGAACGGATTGAAATTCAACTTCGAAGATTTGGCATTTACACCCGCCACGGTGGCTATTTTGCCGTTTCAGGCAAGATCTATCCCAATCGGAATGTTCATATTCATTGATGATGACCGAACCAAAGACAGGTTGTCTCCATTGATCGGGCTACTTCAGCAAATCGTTGACATGACCGTTCAGCGCTTGGATAAGATCTCGTTAATCGAAGAGTTGCAGCACATAAATGCTGAACTTGATCACACGGTCGAGATCCGGACGAAAGAACTAAAAAAATCAAACCGGAAGTTGAAAAATGAAATTGCCGAACGAAAACGGTCTGCAGAAGCGTTGCGAGAAAGCGACCACAAATTCAAGGAGCTGTTTAACAACGCCACTGATGCCATTTATCTATGGCAAGTAAATGCAGACGATACCATCGGTCGATGCCTCGAGGCCAATGAGGTGGCCTGTAAAATGCTCGGCTACAGCAGGGAGGAGTTGTTAACGTTCACGCCCAAAGACATTGACACCCGGGACGCTGCCCGGGAGATACCCCGTGTTACTCGGAAGCTTTTGGAAGAAAAGCATGTAACTTTTGAAATGATACATCAGGCCAAAGATGGCCGCGAAATACCGGTGGAAATCAATGCCCATATTTTTGAATTGAGCGGAAAGCAGGTGATACTGTCGGTTACCCGGGATATTTCGGAACGTAAAAAAAGCGAGGCTGCATTAAAGCAGCAAAACCTCTACTTGAGCGCCCTTCATGAAACAACCCTTGGTTTGATGCGCCGATTGGACTTAAACGATTCACTGAAAGCAATTATCAATCGTGCCGCAGCTCTGGTCCAAACACAAGATGGTTTTATTTTTTTGTATGATCCTCAAGCAAATGAACTCGTGCTTCGCGTTGGAGTTGGTGTCTACAACAAGCGGGTAGGATTGCTGACTCTATATTCGATAACCTTCATTCCGTCATCGGTATCCCGCTAAGATCCGAAAACCAGGTTATCGGTGTCATTGGTCTCGGTTTTTTCGACTCATATAAGCGATTTGGCGATGATGAGGTCGTCGCACTCCGTCAATTTGCCGAGCTGGCCTCAATTGCTTTAGACAATGCCCAGCTCTATTCAACCCTGGGAAAAGAATTAAACGAGCGCAAACAGGCTCAACGCGCTTTGAAAGAATCTCACGAAACATTCCTTACGGTATTGGACAGCATTGATGCCACCATCTATGTGGCTGACATGAATTCCTATGAGATTATCTTCATGAACAAACATATGAAGGACAGTTTCGGCGGCAACCTGGAGGGAAATATTTGCTGGAAGGTATTTCGGGGTGAATCCGAACCCTGCAGTCATTGCACCAATGATCAACTGCTTGATGCCGCAGGTAAACCGGCCGGGGTGTGCGTATGGGAAACTGAAAATCCGGTGACCAAAAAATGGTACATTAACTATGATCGGGCCATAAAATGGGTGGATGGCCGCTACGTCCGCCTGCAGATTGCCACAGATATCACCAAACTTAAAGAACTGGAGGCACAAAGGTTAAAAACAGAAGCACAACTGCTCCAGGCGCAAAAAATGGAGGCCATCGGCACACTGGCCGGAGGTATCGCCCATGACTTCAACAATATCCTGGCCGCCATTTTAGGGTATGCCGAGCTGGCGGGTTTTGACCTGGATAGGGACAGCCACGCAAGCCAGAACTTAGACAATGTGATCAAGGCCAGCCACCGCGCCAAAGACCTCGTAAAACAGATACTGTCCTTCAGCCGGCAAAGCGAAAAGGAGAAAAAACCAATAGTCATCAGTTCGATCATTAAAGAGTCCATAAAATTGCTTAGAGCTTCGCTGCCAACCACTATTGAGATTCGCGAGGATATAGAGCACAACCCGGCAATCATCAATGCCAATCCCACCCAGATTCATCAGGTGATGATGAATCTGGGTACCAATGCTGCCCACGCAATGAGTGAAAACGGCGGAATCCTTGAAATAACACTGGCAAATGCAGCGCTGGATGTTTCAGCAGAATTAATTCATACAGATCTTCAACCGGGTCATTATCTCTGCCTGACGGTCAGCGATACCGGAGAGGGCATGCCGGCTGAAATACTGGAAAGAATATTCGAACCCTACTTCACCACCAAGGATGTAAGCAAGGGAACCGGTCTGGGCCTGGCCGTAGTCCAACGTCGGTCAGCAGATGCTGAAAAAGCTGGGATATACGGTTGTAACAAAAACAAATAGTCTTGAGGCCCTGGTAGAATTTCAAAAAGGACCTGAGAACTTTGATCTGGTCATTACCGATATGACCATGCCGAATCTGACCGGAGTGGAATTGTCCCAGAAACTGTTGGAAACCCGCCCCGATTTACCGATTATACTGTGTACCGGATACAGCGAAAAAATTGATGCGCAAATGGCCAAATCTTTGGGCATTCGGGGTTTCCTCATGAAACCGCTTGCCATACGTGATATGGCAAATACCGTTCGAGAAGTGCTGGACATCGATTGAACCGGGTCCAAGGGCCAATGCGTTGTATCGTAATATGAGCGATGCCTCAGAGAAGGATGCAAAGCCGAGCGCGACAATCGTCCGGCTCACGATCTTCGTCGATTCACTTCTGAGTTGATTGTCAATAAATCTACCTATTCCCATCAGAATATATATTAAATTTCCTGTTTAAATCATTAGCTTACCCCGCA
>CAMYNZ010000619.1 GCA_947259865.1 uncultured Desulfobacterales bacterium
AGTCAAGCCGTCAGTCATAAGAGGACATAAAAATGCCGAGGATCAGGGTTTAAGTCTCATAGAAAAAACTAGTCAATAATCCAATGGACGTTATATAATAAAATAAAAAAAGAAAATACTTCTGCTAGTTATTATATAAGTAGTAGAAAAGAATTGATCTGGGTCATTGCAAAAAAACAACCTCCTGATAGCATATAGTTAAACAATAATAAACCCTAAAATACTAAAAGGAGGTTGCTATGAATTCTGAGGACACTATCAGGCGAGAGCAATTCTGTCAACTTAAACGCGAGATCCGCGGATCTAGGGAATATTTGGTGGTTGGCATCGATGTGGCCAAAGATAAACATCATGCGTTTATGGGCAACGCAACGGGTAACTCGCTTTTGAGGAAACTGGTCTTTGAAAATAATTTAGAAGGCTTTCGCAAGCTACTGGAACGTAGCGAGGCGATCCAAATTCAAAACGCGTTAAGCAAGGTTGTCTTTGGAATGGAACCGACCGGTAATTATCACAAACCATTGGGTGCATTTCTGATCGAATTCGGACATCATCTGGTGATGGTCACCGGCAAGGCCGTTAAAAACAACCGCGAGCTTCTCGACGGTCGCTGGGATAAAAACGACATTAAGGATCCAGCCAACGTCGCTGATCTGATTTGCCAGGGCAAATGTCTTTATTATGACTATCCATCGGCAAGTATCAATCAGCTTCGTCAGCTGTTGTCGCTGCGAAGGCGTTTGAAGAAAGAAGAGCATAGTCTTCGCATGCGCATTCGCAACAATCTGCTGGCTCAATACTTTCCTGAGCTTGATCGTTTTTACAGCGCCTGTGAGACGGAGTGCCGTGCCATCGTTCGCTGGTTTTTGGATCCAGACATGATCGCGGCCATGCCGTTTGATGAGTTTTTTTCGTTGGTCACCCGCACCAAGCGTGGCATTGCACAAAAGCAACGCTTAGAGAAGATTCATCGGTTAGCAGCTGAATCAGTCGGATGTCCTACCGGGCCGGCCGTAGAGTTCGAAGCGCAGCTTTTGGTGGTAAAACTAGAAGAAGTCGGGCGGCAGTTGAAAAAGGTTTCCGATCTAATGGAAGATTATTGTCTGGAGTTTAGCGAGTACAGCTATCTGCTAACGATCCCCGGCTTTGGGCCGTATATTGCGGCCAGGGTTTTAGCCTCAATTTCCAATCCCTGGCGCTTTGAGCGCAGCAATCAGGTTTTAAAGATGGCCGGCTATGATCTTTGTGCAGAGCGCAGCGGCAAAAAAAGCAATGATGCGGTTCCGGTCATATCGAAAAGAGGAAACAGCGAACTGCGCTATGCCCTGTATCAAGCGGCGCATGTTGCTTCATCTCGCAACCCATACTTTATCCGCTACTTTACCCGATTGCTTCGAGGACGGGAACGCGAGCGTGGTATCAAAACGAAAATGAAAGTAAAGCTGGCTGCAAAAATGCTGAAAATAGCCTGGACTTTAATGAAGAAAGAAGAAGTGTTTGATCCTGATCATCTAATTATAGCGTAAGCAGTATCTGAACTTCGGCGAGAGAGCTCGTGCACGAACGTTGAGGCTTAAGACCTCGAGAGGGACAATACCGGGCCTCTTTGCTGAACTGAAAAATCTTGCTCAGGGATGATTGGCAGGCCTCAGTAGTTGGCATGGCGGATGGATGTTAGTTTATCCTGAGCCTGCCGAGGCAATCAGATGCAAGGTTGGTTTGAGTGAGAGAATCGCCGAAAATTTAAGCAACAAGTATGAGACTGTGCAAAATATTTGATGGGGAAGTCTTTCATTTAAATCGCGCTATTTGAGAAAATTAGCTGTCAAATGCCAAGACATCGCTGACCCGAAAAAATTGAAGCCGATTTCTTGTACGGCATAAGCGAAAAATTATCACGTGCGAGAATGGGCCCATNNNCGAAAAAATTGAGGCCGATTTCTTGTACGGCATAAGCGAAAAATTATCACGTGCGAGAATGGGCCCATAAAGAAGCTCGTCGGAGCACGTGATGATTTTTTGCGAGTTTCAAGCACAACCTTTACTTGGTAGAATTACCTACAATCTTAAGTGGTCAACCGGTAATCAAAGGAATCAACCAGTTCTTCGCCAAGGTATAAATGTAATCTGTGTATCTCTGTTACGATCACTGCCTTGACGTAAGAATATACAAGGCTCTTTGAAACTTTAAATTTTTCTCCGAATATATCGAGTATACGGTTGCTTCGAATAAATCGAATGAGAATGATATTGCCATCAGGAACGCTATCCAAGTCGGGCAGTTTTGTATTCGCTCCTAATCGAAACGGTTCATATCCGTTAGTTTGTATAAATTCTAACGGCGTTTTTCCTTTTAAGTAGCTGTATCGATGATGTTTGTTATGAAACCGTTGAAAATTCTTACTTTGTCGTTTTAGTGTTGAATAGCTTGGAAACCATTGCTGCCGGAAAAACTTTTTATTGTAGGTATCATTGAATTTTTCAATAACGCCGTTTCGCCAGGGTTCTCCAATTGGAATAAAGACCGGTTGGACGCCAAAATAAAGGCAAAGCCTTATTACCAAACCGGGTGATCTTGGATGCCGGTTGCTACCCCGAAAACTGAGCTCATTGTCGAGCTGTAAAAAATCCGGGAGCCCGACTGCTTTCCAGCATCTTAAAAGGCTGGAGGCAACCTGACGATCCTGCTTGGTTCTTTGTGACTCAATATAGACCTGATGGCTAAACAGGTCCATCACATTGAATGAGTAAAATCTGCCGTCGTTTTTTATATATCTTGGCCCGACCAGGTCGGCCTGGTGAATATTATTGTAGTCTAGTGGTTCTTTAAAATACGGATATTCAACACCTTTGGGAATGTACGAAGTTTTTTTTAACCAGTCCTTCTTTTTTTAGG
>CAMYNZ010000620.1 GCA_947259865.1 uncultured Desulfobacterales bacterium
CTCTGATTTAAAGATTATAGACTGGCAAAAGAAGCTTGAAAAGCACGTTTATAAACGACTCATCGGACCCCGACTCGGAAGAGAACAGGCCCACCTGCATGAAATAACCGAGCAGGTAGTCGCTTTTTGGCAGGCTTCAAGGTCAATGTGCCGATGGATAGTGGAGCTGTTATGGAGAGCACGCCGGGAATCTGCGGCAGGTGCGGATACCCGGATAAAACTGCTAATGCGAAGTGAAGAGCCGTTATCTGTTGAATTTCATGAAGAAGGGTGGCTCGATTCTGTCATTGTGACCGGGATTGCCGGTCTTGTCTTAAGTGTTCCTGGAAAACAGCACTGGTGTATTGTCGAACTCAAATTGGGCCAGCCGTGTCCGGAAGCAGACCTGGCTCAGGTTTGTTTGTACCATCAAATTTTATCCTCTTTTCAACCCGCTTCGGCCGGCGCTCTGGCACGGGTTGAATTTAAACCCCACAAAGAAGAGCACCTTTTGGATGCAGTCGAAGTCAAGAATGCAAAAAAGCGTCTTGTAAACCTAATCGGACGACTGGCGGGTGTGACGACAGGAAATACGCACACTGGTGGGAAACTCCAAACTGGCTTTTTTAAAATCAAGGATCGACAAAAATGTTTTGAACAGGGCAGGCGGTTGGTTTCGATCTTCAGGAAAAGCATTGGTGCTATATCACTGGCGGGTGATCCGGTAGCAGGCCCTGCATTTATCAGATATCCCATTAAGCTTGGCAAAGGCGTCAAACTCGAACAAACCCAAGGCGTTGCCCGGGAGGTCCAGCAGGGCCTGGATCTTACGACACCACCCTATGTTCATATGTCAGATGATAGTGTGGTGGTCGATATTCAACGCCCCGATCGAGAAATCGTGTATTTTTCACAAATTCGTGACCAACTCCCGGAGAGCGACAAGGCAGCAGGCTGTTCGAAAGTGATAATAGGGGTTGATGTATATAATCAATTACAGTTTGCTGATCTTTCGGATCCTCTCAATGTCCACATGCTTGTTGCCGGTGCAGAGGGCAGCGGAAAAAGCGAATGGCTTCGCGCAGCGTTGGCCGGGATCCTGCTGACAAACACCCCGGAGACTTTGCGATTGGTGTTGATCGATTCCAAAAGAAACGCTTTTAATGAACTAAAAGGATCATCTTTTCTTCTCAGTCCCAATACCCTGGTTTATCCTGACAAACTGCCGGCTGCGGATGTTTTGTCAAAACTGGCAGATGAGATGGATAGACGCTACCGGCTGCTCCAGAATGCCGGTGTAGATACCCTGGATGCGCTTGCTCAAAAGAAGGGAAAAAAAATACCGCGTATCGTGTGTATGTGCGATGAGTATTTTGACCTTATCAATCAGACCAACAGCGGTTCGCGTAAAGCATTAGAGGCCCAAATTTTCAGGCTGGGGGCCAAATCCAGGGCTGCAGGGATCCATCTTATCATTGCAACCCAGCAGCCAAGCCGTCAGGTGATTAAAGGTGCTTTGGATGCAAATATTCCCGCGCGGGTCGGCTTCAAAATGGATAAGGCCATTGAATCCAATATGCTTTTGAATCAAAAAGGGGCCGAAAAATTGTTAGGCCGTGGCGATCTTCTTTTCAAAGATATTGGACAACCGATCCGGCTTCAGGCGCCGTATCTCGTTCCCGAACAACGAATTGAGTTATTTCAGAGTTGATGGCGTTGGATTACGATCTAATTAATTGAGGGGTCGGGGAGTTTTTTAACGAGGTAGCTGCATGAATCATCAGCGACTGCATCGTGCAAACTCATGCATAAGGGGTCGTAGCCAAAGAACAGCGATCATACATAAAAAATTTGTCTAGGGGATAAAATCAACATCGTGCCCCCAAGACACCCTTCTTGGTTGCAGACTGTTCTTTCGCAACGTGAATGCTGAAAGTTCATGTATACCTTAATATAACCGCGGATCAAATTTTGACGTTGAAGTTCTAAATTTTTTAATTCCTATAAAAATCGGGAGAATACAAAATGACCAAGATTTTAGAAAACATGCCGGATCAAGCAGCAAAAAATGATCTCTTTGCTGAAATGGATGCGAAGGTCAAAGGATCGTTAAAAAAAATAAAAAATAAATTCATCGTAATGAGCGGAAAAGGAGGGGTGGGCAAAACAAGTACATCCGTAAATCTTTCTATTGCCCTTGCCAATAAAGGGTTTGATGTGGGCATTATGGATATTGATCTCCATGGTCCGGATGTACCCAGAATGCTGGGGCTTAAAGATATGCTGGACATAAACCAGAACAAAAAATTAAATCCGGTTCACTATTCCAAGAACCTGAAGGCTGTTTCGATTGAATCCCTTACACCCAACAAAGACGATGCCATTATCTGGCGAGGCCCCATAAAGTATTCCGCCATTCAACAATTTATCGCCGAGGTGGAATGGGGCGATTTGGATTTTTTAATCA
>CAMYNZ010000621.1:0-1174 GCA_947259865.1 uncultured Desulfobacterales bacterium
TACCTGGTACCGATGAGGTAATTATGTATGTAAATTCGGATGCAGCAGGTAAAGATCCTACTGGCGGAGGTATTGCAACAACAGACGTTAAAGGTCTTGGTCGTCTGAGTGTTTTTCGCCAGCAGTACGAAGTAGCTCTGGCGGCAGCAATACCAAATGAACCCATGCAAGTAGTTTATTCACAATCTGCCGCACTGAATGTGATTGAGCTTCAGTTAATTGACGTTCGCAGCGGAGAGATTATGAAATATCGCGGCAATGTTAAAGGGATAAAAGACCCTACCGAAATTAGTAAATTATTGGTTAACGCTGTCGCTGACGTTACGTTTTCAAGATTGACTCTTAAATCTAAGCAGATACGGCTCATGGCATCTACTGATCAGGCTGCTTACTACCGTGTCGTTGCAGTAGCAACTGAGAGTGCCGCGAAAACTGCCGGATCAAAAGCACTTTTTGCCGGATCTAGTATTGTACAATTCAGATCGGATAGACGACAAGACACCAAAGGTGAGAAAAAATAGTATTATTTATCAATTAAATAAACCTACGTTAAATGCATTTGTTTTGGTTACTAAATACTGAACTATAAATGCCAGGCATTTGTGGAGAATCTTAAAATGAAATCCCCTGTCGGTAAGTTTTGTTAGTATTTGGCGGGGGATTTATCCTTTTCTTTTAAAGAATAAATTATAATATTATCCTATTGCATATCATTCCACATGCCTTAAGCATTTTTTAAATAATTTGCGACTCGGATTTGACTTCTGTTGCCTCCACCACACATTAGGGAAAATAGGGGACGTTGTTGACTCAGTTAACTTACTGGCCAGTCGCATAATTTTGGATACGGCTGCGGCTGTGTGATACACTCGCCGGGCAACCTCTGCTAACGCATCACCTTGTCAACCCCCCACAATAAGATGGAGCAATGTCCCAGAAACCCACAAGCGCGCATGCCTGGTCGTCGTGGGTCTCCTGCAATTAAAAAATCCGTAGAGAGGTCTTGCACTACTTATTCAATCCGGTCAACAATGCCCCCCTTTTTGTCAGCGACTCTCAATGATTTTTACCATCTCCAAAATCGAGTTCATGAATTTGTTAGGGTCTTCCGTAACATCATAGGTTGCCTCTTTTTTACACGGTCCATCGACGCAGGAAATCCGGTAATCTGAAA
>CAMYNZ010000621.1:1210-3061 GCA_947259865.1 uncultured Desulfobacterales bacterium
GTAATCTGAAATTTCGAAAGTGACTTTATTTTGAGCCAATTTGGGCTTGCCTTTTATGAATTTTAACAAACAATTTTGAATATCTTCATTCGACAGTAAATTTTTTACTTGCTGCCGGTCTTCACCCTGTATTAAAAAGTAAGCATCAAATTCTTTATTGCCGACTTCAATATCCTGGTCCTTACGGCGCGTTAATGCTCTTACAAATCTGTCCGCCCATTTTTCAGAGTTAATTTTTAATCCCATTTTAAATGGTTTGGTGAAGTAAACAGAAAGCCGCAGATATCGATACACATCCGGTTGAAGGAACAACCCGCCAGTTTTTGAAACCATGTTGACGTTGACAACTTTGTCCAATCTTACTAAATGATTATCAATGTAACCTCTAAATTCTTCTCCTTTTTTTGTTTCCGACAACTTTTCAAGTTCAGCATTCATTCGCACAATTTCGCCTCTATCCAGAAAAAGTCCCTCGCATTGTGGGCAAAAATCGAAAATAATATCAGAAAAACGCAAAAGATTTATTTTGTTCATTAATTGCTCTTTACATTTTGGACAATTACGTTTTGGGAATTTGTCTTTGTGATCTTCCTCATCTATCGAGCAAAATTCGATATCACCTGAAAGACCTGTTGCCAGTTCATTCAGTTCATTTTTATCCAGAAAAACCCCCTCACACTTTTGACATAACTCCAGGGTTATATCCGGTTCCTTCTTTTCATCCATATTGCTCCCACAACCCGGACATTGTAATGTAGCCATCAATTTTTCTCCTTTCTGAATTAAATTTAGCACCTGATGATTTACAAATTATTTCCATCCTCCATAGCGTGCATAATATACGTTATCTGCTATTTTCCCAAAGACAATTCGAGCGATTAAAACAGCCGATAAGAAAAGATGCAATGCATACCGGCTCTCACAGTTAAAGAAAATAACACTAAAGATAATATCTAGGCAGACGGCCAAAATACTTAACCCCCAAATTTCGTTCCAGATAAACCAAACTTCGGGCAGTATGAAGGCTTTCCAATTCCATTTACGACCATCTTTCGGCGGGACATATCTTTTTGACGGTGAAAAGCAACCGTACCGGTAAAAGTATAGTATATTTCCAACTCTACCAAAACCAAATCTTAATAATAGGAATATTGCAATTGCCACGTATAAATGAATCGTATTATTAGCGACCATAATGAACAAGAAATAATCAATCATGCCGGCAAGCATGCTTACGCCCCAGATTTCATTCAAAAGAAACCAGATCTCCGGCAGAATAAAAGCGGCACAATTCCACCGTGGTCCCTTTTCAGATGGAATAAAAATCTTTTTGTCGGATTTGTATCCATCCAGCGGGTAAATTAGAAAGTTTAAGAAAGCATCGAAAGCAAAGGTTTTGGTATCAAATTTTGAAAATTCGAATGGAATGGGCAGGTTCAAATCTGAAAAAATGCGCTTTGTAATGGAATGCAGCTTGTGAGCCGCAAGATATTCATCTGTGGCTTTTTCATCTACTGATTGACTTAAGACTAAAACTTCAGAGGTATTAAAAAGCTCCATGTATGGTGAAATTCTGATATTTACCCTTATCGATTCGTTTTTAAAAACCGAGGCTTGCATTCCAAGTCTCTTACCGGAAGGAAGATTCCTGCCGACGAATGGTATGAGGTTTACCAGAAAAGCAATAAATTTTGAGCCGAAAATCGCTTTAATCGTTGTACCCTCCTCTAAATCTTTCCTTTCTTTAATTTCAAATCCATGCTTTTGAATACCGTCCAACACGGTTTCGATAACTGAATTAATATCGACTTCCTCTATCGAAAATGATCTTTGAAACCAGCATTTTAGGTC
>CAMYNZ010000622.1 GCA_947259865.1 uncultured Desulfobacterales bacterium
ATACCAGGGGACGATCATTTCCGCCGATGGGCTCGCTGAATACGGCTGCATCAATCTCAACCTCCTGAAGTATATTTTCAGTAAGTCTGGCGGCAAATTCACCCTGTATCATCATCATTTGCCGCACCAGGTCCGGTTTATCCGTCAGCAGTTCCATCACTTCGGTGAATCGCCGCCAGCCGCGGACGCCCATGGTGATAAAAAATCCGCGGTGAACCAGAAGCATCAGTACATAGTCTCGTTTTTTCCAGGCCCGCACCTGTTTTTTCCATCTTCCCGGAAGTCGCCATTTATGGTCGGGATTGAGCCTTTGTTTATATCGGCCCAGCTCGTTTACGCTGGTCGGCCATTTTATCACTTTCAGCCGCGGCTCCAGATCCGGATCAATTCTTTTTCTTTGATCGGATGGAAACAGCATTGATGGATCGGCATCTGCCGGCAGGCCCTGTTTCCGCCAGGCCTTGATCACTTCTTTTCGTATACCCTCTTCAAAGTAAGGGACACGGTCGGGAGCACCGTAACTCATGGTTTCGCGAAACCGTTCGCGGCCTGTTATTGTGTCAGCTGTCATGTGCCCTAATTGCGGATCTGCAATTTATATTTGAGTTTTAGGTTGAATGAGATTAACCGCAGACGCACCCTGTTAAATCCTCCAGAGGAGGTCCGCAAAGCGGAATTTAACAGGGCACGCGCAGACATTCAGTTCGGCCGACTTGGCCGAACTAAAAATGCAATCGCTCCGCGATGTGTGTCGAGCTCGGATAACAATCTCAAACTCCAAAATGGTGATCCCCGCGAAATTATCAGTTACAGTCACTAAAGAAGTTGAATAAGCCTTATCCATCTCTTTTAGGATTTTAACTACAACAAAATTTGGTTTTTTAAAGATCGGGTTTCGCCGGCAGAAATGGTGCGGATGGCCGGCAAGCCCCGGACCGGGCATTTGGTTTCACAGATGCCGCAGCCCACACATCTTTTGAGATCCACAAACGGTAATTGAACCTTCAGTTTTTTACCATCCGCTGCGCTGACAACATCTTTCACAAGATAAATGGCCTTGGGTGATGTAGGACAATGCTCCTGACACACGATACAGGGTGCGTTGCCGGACCATGGCAGGCAGCGTCCCCTGTCCACATAAGCTGAGCCAATTTTTATGGGTTTTTCAATCTTCTCTTTGGCGGTGATCTCGCTGATGGCACCGGTGGGACAGACACTGCCGCACAGGGTGCAGGTATATTCGCAGTACCCCCGGGTCATGATAAGTCGAGGGGTCCAGAATCCGGCCATTCCGGCTTCAGCAAGGGTGGGATTGATGACATTGGTCGGGCAAACCTTCATGCATTGACCGCAGCGCTGGCAAAGTTCCAGAAAATCTTTTTCGGGCAAGGCCCCGGGGGGCCTGATCAGCCGGGGATCCGAAACTTTGTCCAGCTGCCCGTCGAGTCTACCCAGCAGCGGGAATGAAACGCCGGCTACAAGTCCGCCGAGCACCGCACGCCGCCCCATGTCCGGTTTACGGGTAAATTTTGGGCGCCATTTTAATCGAAATTTTAGGGCGTCTTCCGGGCAGACATGAAAACAGTTAAAACAAGCCAAGCATTCCGCCGTCTCCCAGTCCAGACCCGGCCGGGGCGAGGCAGCCCCCTGGCAGTGTTTGGTACATAGTTCGCACTGGGTGCACTTGCCCGGGTACTGTTCCAGCCGCAGGATGCTCACCCGGGAGCATACGCCCAGCAAGGCCCCCAGGGGGCACAGGGTGCGGCACCAGAAGCGGGGGCGAATGCGGTTCAGAAATAAGATGATCAGAAAAATGATTCCAATGAACCAGGCGGTTTGATGATATCACTGGTGGCCAGGGTCTCAAAAATGGACCGGATCCCGGCACCCAGACCCGGCAATATGGCAAGCGCCACCGAGCGAAAAAGCAAAGATATAGGATCCAGCAGGCCGGTCAAATTCAGTCCGAGAATGGCACCGACCAACAATAATATCAGCAAAAAGTATTTGAACTTCTGGCTGGGTGTTTTTAGATTGGCAATAACCATCCGTTTGCCTTTAAGCGATGGTTTTATCCAGCCGACAGCATGATGGAGAGTACCAAGGGGGCAAACGAAACTGCAAAAAACCCTGCCAAGCATTAATGTCAAAACCAAAACAGCGACCCCCCAGAGGAGCCCTTTGATGAAACGGTGCCCGGACAATAATGAAGAAAGTCCCACCAGGGGATCGAGTTGAAAAAAAAATGTAACCGGCTGTGTGAGTCTTAAGTCCGCGTCGGATGAAAAAGCGCTGGAATAATCAACATAGACATCCTGGGGCAAGCGGCTTTCAATCAGCAAAAAAAGAAAGAGGCACAAAAAAAGCGTCTGGGTTGTTCTTCTTAACCAAACCAGATGCTGCGCTTTCACAGAACCACCTTTTGATAATTCAGATCCTGAAAATCGTAGGAACCCAGGCCCTGTTTTTGGGCCAAACGGATAAACCCTATATCCTTTGGTTTGCGTCCAAACAACAGGGCCGCTTTAGCATCCACCGCAACAGGGTCGTTACTCAGAATAAGCGTGTTTTTGGCCTGGACATCAGCCGTACTTCCGCCTGAAGGACCATTTTTCGTCATAATACGGACGGCGTCGATCAGCGTAAGATCAGGTTTAAAAAAATGTGCCAGGTCAACGATACTTTGGTTAATATCCTGGTGGAGCGACCATCGGCTGCCCCCTACACCGCCGATCCAGTTTTTCATTCCCAGGGTGAGGGTGCTCAGCGAATGATGTTTGGCCACCGGCAGGTTGATCAATTTATCGGCCTCGATCAGGGGCACAAAGACCGGCCAAATATCCAAACGGTTTCCCTGCAGTTTCATATCCCGCATCAGGGTAGATCGGGGAAAGATAAGATCCGCTCCGGTTTTTTTGGCGACCATACCGGCACCGGTTATGGCAAAACAACGTCGTGCATCATGAATGGTGTTATCGGCAATTCTGACTTTTTTGGCGCCTGCTTCCTGGCAGAGCTCAACTACAGCC
>CAMYNZ010000623.1 GCA_947259865.1 uncultured Desulfobacterales bacterium
ACCGTTAAAAGCCGATGAACTGGATAACATTAATATTTCCGTGAGCATCCTTACTCAGCCACAGCCGCTGGAATACACAAAAAGCGCCGATCTGCCTGCCAGATTAAGGGCCCTCGAGGATGGGGTCATCATTCGCAAGGGAGCTGTCGGTGCAACTTTTCTGCCCCAGGTATGGGAACAACTGCCCACCCCGGAAAAATTTTTGACCCATCTTTGTCTGAAAGCCGGATTACCCGCCGACGCCTGGCAGAAATCAAGGTTGGAAGTTTGGACATACCAGGTTCAATATTTTGAAGAACAACAATAATAGCGCCATTTTGCGCGTGGTATTTGCTACCGGAATTTCTTCAGTCGTCACCCAGCTTTTAACCATCCGTGAATTCCTGACCCAGTTCCAGGGCAACGAAATCGTCATCGCGCTTATCCTCTTTAACTGGCTGATATTGGGCGGCATCGGTACCATGCTGGCCCGCCTGGTATCCCGGGGTTTCTGGCAGGCCAGGATAAACCGACTCGTGTGGTTATCCATCGGTCTGGCGGGCGTGCCCACGCTGCAAATTCTTGCCATTCGGATTTTCCGCGATGTATTCTTCGTCCACGGCAGCTCTGTCGGATTTTACCCGACGCTGGCCTACACCTTTTTTTTGATAACGCCCTATAGCCTGCTGGTCGGTTTTGTGCTGCCCTACAGCCTGTTTGTGCTTCGCACCCAAAACACAGGGTATCCCGGTGCACGGATTTATATAATCGACAATCTGGGGGATGTCGCCGGCGGGGCTCTTTTTTCATTTATCCTGGTCTTTGTGGTCACCCCCATGCAGGCCATTTTGCTGGCAAATCTGCCATTGCTGGCCGTATCCTTCTTGCTTTTCCGGATCCAGCGCCGACCCCATGCAGGTCTTTACCTCGGCCTGACACTGGCCCTGATGGTTTTGGCCAGCTGCGCAACCCTGCAGGAAGAACTACCGGCCAGCGCTGAGCCGGAGTTCGATGTTGTGCCAATCCCACAGACACCGATAGCCGCGAATGCTGAAACCCGGGCCCCGGATAGCCCCCCTGCTAACCCGGCCGTCACAGCGGTTCTTCTGCGTTTCGGACTAATAAAGAACATATCCGGTTTAAACATCATCCACCGGGATGGACGGGCCTTTCTGGCAAAAACCAAAAGCAGGTATGATGCCATTATTGTCAATCTACCGGAACCCGATACTTTCCAGATAAACCGCTTCTATACCGATCAATTCTTTAAATTGGTCAAAGACCGCCTCACAGCCAAAGGGGTGTTGAGCTTCTCCATGCAGGGCTTTGACAACTACCTGGCCGAACCGCAGCGATTAAAACTCTCTTCCCTATATAATACAGTGGCCCAATATTTTGAACATGTCCTGCTGTTGCCCGGACAAAAAATTTACTTTATTTGCAGCGACGAACCCGTCAATCAGGATATACCGGCGCGATTAGCAGCAACAGGGGTTTCCACGGAATATATAAAGGGGTTCTTCTATGGCAACCTGACCGGGGAAAGAATAAAACGCTTAAATGAACTGGTGGATCCGACCGTTGCCAAAAACTATGATAAAACCCCGCATCTAATGCGCTTGATGTTTTTTCAGTGGTTTGCCAAGTATGCAACCTCACCCCATGTTTTTGTGATCGTACTGGCGGTGCTGTGCCTGATATATCTCGTCCGGATTACCCGGGAAGAGTTTGTGCTTTTTTCCACCGGCTGTATGACCATGGGCAGTGAAATTCTGGTCATATTTGCGTTTCAGATTTTTTTCGGGTATATATATTTTCAGATCGGCATCATCATAACCGTCTTCCTGGCCGGCCTTTTACCCGGCGCCATATTTGGCAATAAGCTGGCCAATCGCGGCATTCGGCTGCTTGCCTTGAGCGACGGTCTGCTGATACTGCTGCTGGGAATATTTCTGGTAGCCCTGATCACGGTTGCCGAGCGTTTGCCGGCTCTCTTTTTCCTTGTTTTCGGTTTTATGGTATCCTTGATCTGTGGATTTCAATTCCCGGTGGCACTTCGAATCAGAGGGGATGATAATCCGGCGGCCACCCGCTTTTTCTCGGCCGATTTAATCGGCGCTGCTTCGGGTACCCTGTTTACCAGCGTGTTTCTGATTCCCTATTTTGGAATTTTATGGGCCACCGCCGGATTGATCGGTTTGAAATTAATGAGCTTGATCGTAGTAGGTACCGCTTATGGGAAAAATCACGCGACGACAGTTTCTTTTTTGTAGCGCGGCATTTCTTTCAACCCCCCTGCCCGCCCAGGCGTTTTTTAGCGTCAAAAGAAACAGCCCATCCGGCGCGGTGGATATCCGGGGCAAGGTGTTCAAAGGCGATGCCCCGCAAACCCTTTGGAAGTGGTCCCGAGAAGGCCATCACTATAAAAAATTGTCCAACGGCAAAGTGGTTTGCAGTATCTGTCCCAACCGCTGTATTTTGGCCGAAGGCGATCGCAGCGTGTGCCGATCAAAGGTCAATGTTGACGGAAAGTTATACAGCCTGACTTACGGCAACCCCTGTGCAGCCAATATCGATCCCATCGAAAAAAAGCCGCTTTTCCATTTTAAACCCAAATCAAAAGCCTTTTCCATCGCCACGGCCGGCTGCAATTTTCGATGCCTGAATTGTCAAAACTATGAGATATCCCAGGCCAA
>CAMYNZ010000624.1 GCA_947259865.1 uncultured Desulfobacterales bacterium
CGAGCAATTGATTACAACGAAGGGCTTTTCCCTGCGAAGGCTTTGTTTGTGTATGGCGCGGGCCACCAGTTCTTTGCCAGTCCCGCTTTCACCCTGGATCAAAACCGTCGCATCCGTGGGTGCGACATCTTCGATCAGTTTATAGATAACCTGCATTTGAGGATCTTTGCCAATCAGCCCGCTGTATCCGGATGAATGCTCGATGCGAGTTCTCAGTTTACGAATTTCTTCCTCGTGCGAAATCGATCGCTGAATGGCACCGGAAGTCTGATTCAGAATCAAATCTATTATATCCAACTCACCAGTGACACATTTGCAATTTCCCGGGCAGGCTATCAGCATCGCCCCCAGAAGTTGATTTTCATGGCGCAGCGGAAAGGCAACCAGTTGTTCGGCGGGTCGAAACTCTTCAGGCAGAATCATTTGGTCAAACTTATCTTTTTTGACAAACTGCATTGCATCCAGGCCTCTCAAAAAAACGGCAGCTGTTGCAACCGGCTTATCGTAAAGCGTTTTTGTTTCCCTTTCCGATTGAATGAAGCAAACCTCTTTGTTGCTAGTGAAAACAAGAACCGCCATGTTTTCACAGGTAACGATTTCCTGGAGTTTTTTTATCAAATAAATGCAGACGTCCCTCAGATTCGGCAGCGCCCCGATTTCCTGTGCGATTGCAAAAGAGGTGCGTGTTTGGCGATGTGCACGGTCCAGTTCCGTATTTTTTTCTTCGAGTCTGCGGGTATGATCTTTAATCCGGGTGAGCATATGATTGAATGAAGATGTCAGCTTTCCGACTTCATCCTGTCCTTCTTTCAAATCAACAATCATTTCCAGGCGGTCTTCGTTGATTTTTCCGGCCGCTGCCGCCAACTTAGACAAGGGTCGGGTAACGCGTTTAACAAAAAGAAGAGTTACGGTCAATGCCAAGAAAAGAATTCCAAGTGTAATCGCACCCATCTGAAACCATAATTGGGTTACCTGTTGTCTGTAAGGTTTTTCGGAAAGGCCCAGGCGCAGAACTCCTGCTTTGCCGGAAAAGATCGGCCAGGCAATATCCAGATAGTGTTCTCCTTCGGTAGATTTTACCTCCTTAAATCTGATAGAATCCGATTGAGAACCTGCATTCGCCTGAATCAATCCAAAAGGGATGCCATTTTAGAATCCTATCAGTCGCCTCGAGTTCAATTGAGTGGGCTAAATTTTCTGCCTGAACGGACATAGATTGAAACAGACTGCTGCTGTATCGCTGGCTGAAAAGAAAAGATATGAGTAAACCGCTGCCGATGACCAGGGCCGATACTGCTATCAACAATTTACTTTTAAGGCTTTGAAACTTCACTATTCTTTTTTTCCATTAAAGCAATTTTTAGATCCATCTGTCGAATGCTGTCGTACCACTCGTCTTTGGGAGCTATGAAGCGGTCAATCATCAATTCAGCAAGAATTTTTTGACCTTTCGGATCAGTATGCATGGAGAAAAATAGCTCACGGATGCGATTTTTAAGTTCTTGAGACAGGTATTTTGAGGCAACTATTGGGGGAATACCGTATGGTTCGGATTTTCGGATGATGCGGGTTCTGGATGTAAAAACCGGATCTTTTTGGTGGTAATACTCCCAGATTAATCCGTCAATCGCAGCCCCATCCACCAAAGCTTTGGCGACAGCCAAAATGGAATTGTCATGGCTGTAGGTATAAATCGTTTTGCTGAAGTATGTTTCCGGCTGCTCGCCCATCTCGAAAAGCCAATAGGTGGGCACCAGCTTCCCAGTATTGGAATCCGGGTCGGTAAAGGCGAAAACGCGGTCTTTTAAGTCTTCCAGTCGTTTAATTTGACTCGCCTTATTTACGATCAAATAGGATTGATAGAAATTACTTTTTTGAACCTGGGGGGTGGCAACCAATTCGAATTGATACATTTCTTTGCCGGCGGCATAAGGACCGGAACAAATAAATGCCAGGTCAATCTGACCGATTCCTAACAACTCGTTTATTTCACCGTAGGTTTTTCGCTGTATAAACTGCACTTCGCGACCCAGCTTTTCGCCGATGTAATCCAGCAGTTGCCGGTAATAACCAAAGGTTTCCTTAGGAGAAATCATGGCGGCCACCGCCACATTGATTGTGGTGGCCTCAGAGATCGGGCTTTGAGGGCGTTCCACCGCAATGGTTTTATTAAAATCCACCACCACTGCGTCGCTGTCGCCTCCGCAGCCCGTCATAGTAGCCAAGAATACAAAGAAAAGACCACAGATCAAAATACTCAACTTGGATGTCATGGCAAGAAAGACCCTTTCAAATATTGGTGGGTTTCTATTTGACTGGAATAATACTAAATATGAAGCGGTGTCCGGAAATTGGACAGACACTGGTTATCTACCGCTATGTGATAGTATCAGTCAAGAAGTTTTTTATTGGATGAAATTTTCGAAGAATAATTAGTTTTAGTATTAGAAGGTGTCTCTGGTTCAGCGTTTTCAGTTTTTGCGTAAATCACTTCTGACAATTACAATCGATTCACCCGGTCGTCGGTTGTTCGGTGGCCGCCACCGTTTCTGCGGTTTTAAACCAGTGGGTTGTTTTTAAGCAGATTTTGACCAGCATCAGCATTACGGGTACCTCGATCAACACGCCAACCACGGTTGCTAACGCTGCCCCCGAGGATAAGCCGAAGAGCATCGTGGAAGTTGCAATGGCGACTTCAAAGTGGTTGGACGCGCCGATCATGGCCGCCGGTGCGGCGTCAACATAGCGAAGGTTCAACAAACGCGCCAGGCCATACCCCAGCCAGAAGATTAAAATGGTCTGAATAAATAGCGGGATGGCGATCCACAGGATGGTCAGCGGATTGCTGATAATAACCTCACCTTTAAAG
>CAMYNZ010000625.1 GCA_947259865.1 uncultured Desulfobacterales bacterium
CCTGGCCCACTTCGAAATAATGGGTGAGCTCTTGTTCCCTGGAAAATTCTTTCATAATTTTGCATTGTTCGGCGGATTTGATGTCCTTGTTGGGTGCAAAATGGTCGGGGACGAGAACCACTTTTTCCGGGTCAAATACTTTTTTAGCCCCGGATTTTTTGAACTGGCTAATCGTTATGGGCGCGGTGATGTCGTTACCCATGGCGATGTCAATCTTGGCACTAATCAATTGCCCCGCGGAAACCGCTGTCAAACCGGCATGATCGGCCAGAATCTTTTGTGAAATCGTCATTGCCATATGTGCTCACCTCCGTGAATTTTTAATAACGGCGCATTACTTTTTCCAGTGACCGGAAGGTCGAAACGATCTTGAGGATAATACGGCCCTGAATCAATTGCAATTTTAATTTATCCACTTAAAGGCCCGATCACCATTATTGATTCAATTTTATAACACTCAAATTAACGCTATTAAAAGTTATATTAGTATATACTTATACTTTTTATTATTTGTCAACCTTGAATTGCATATTGATATCCCTAAGTTTTTGTATATCATATCCTTGGTGTCCACAATAAATACAGAATGGTATGCCAGAAGGATCCTAAAATGCACATCTTGCTGCAAAGATGCCGGAACACGTTTCTGTCCGCAAAACCATTAGCTACGAGAATTCATGCCCACTTGAAATATTGTGTTTGGACAGATGGGATCTCCTATAAGATTAAAATAGGGTGGCGCAGATGAAAGCAATGCTTCTAAAACAATTATGTAATCTCAGGCAAAACAACAGCCCGCTTGAACTAACTGATATTCCCACACCCCAACCGAAAGCCCGGGAAGTCCTGGTAAAAGTGTCAACCTGTGGTGTCTGCCATACCGAATTGGATGAAATAGAGGGCCGAACACCGCCAACCCGGCTGCCGGTCGTTTTAGGCCATCAGGTGGTGGGGAGCGTTATCGAGAACGGCGGGCAAGCGAGCAGATTTAACATCGGGGACAGAGTCGGGATTGCCTGGATAAATTCTGCCTGCGGTCAATGCGATTTTTGTCATAACGGTGAAGAAAATTTATGTGAGCAGTTCAAGGCAACCGGAAGAGATGCCGATGGCGGATATGCTCAGTATACGACGGTCTCAGAAGATTTTGCCTATAAAATTCCCGACATATTTTCTGACCTGCAGGCAGCTCCCCTGTTATGCGCCGGTGCCATCGGCTATCGTTCCCTGAGGTTGACCGGTCTCAAAGATGGTCAGCTTATCGGTTTGACCGGGTTTGGCGCCTCGGCCCATCTGGTCCTTAAAATGGTGAATTATAAATTTCCCCGTTCCAGGGTGTATGTTTTCGCCCGAAGTGCAAAAGAAAGAGATTTTGCCGAAGAACTCGGCGCAGTCTGGACCGGTGACGCGGCGGATGAGATCCCGGAGAAACTCGACAGCATTATCGATACGACGCCGGTGTGGCGCCCGGTTGTTGAGGCGCTCAAGAATTTAAAAAGCGGCGGACGTCTGGTCATAAATGCCATCCGCAAAGAAGATGTGGACAAAAAGTATCTGCTGGAACTCGATTATCCGCGTCATTTGTGGCTTGAGAAGGAAATAAAGAGCGTGGCCAACGTGGCCCGGCGGGACGTCACTGAGTTTTTGCAAATCGCTGCCCAGATCCCTTTTAAACCCGAAGTCCAGGCATTTACACTGGATGAAGCCAACACCGCCCTAATGGAGCTCAAGGAAAGAAAAATAAGGGGGGCCAAGGTACTCAAAATCACTTAAGGGTCAGGCCTACAAAATCACTTAAGGGTCAGGCCTACACATTTCACAAAAATCACTTAAGGGTCAGGCTTACACATTTCACAATAATAGATTATTCTTTATTATTGTGAGCAGCTTGCCTATCTTTTTCTTTTCGACCTTCAAGCCTAACCGAGGCTCCACCATCGATAGCCAGACGGGATTTCAGTCATACCGGCTCTGATCGAATTCACATGAATATAGCGGAGTTTTGTATTCTTATTCTTAACGGACTGGCCCTGACCTGATTATTGCTTCTAGAAGTGGTTTCAAAACCCCATTTTATCCGCCTTAGGCGGGCTAAGGCCCAATAGCTGCGTTGCGAACCTCTTCAAAATGCTCACATGATGTAAGGTTTAGCCCGTTGGCCCGTTAGTCGGTTAACATTCGGATGGACTCCTTTTTATTACGGGCTAAACCGGCTTAACTGGCAAACCGGCTAACCGAATTTTGCGCTTGTTGAACACGTCTATATATAAAATCAAGATGTGAA
>CAMYNZ010000626.1 GCA_947259865.1 uncultured Desulfobacterales bacterium
TTTGGAAATGAGCAATTTTTTCGATGAGCAAGGCCGCACAAGGGTTTACGACGAGGCGTACTGATCGTACGTCGAGGAAGTAAACCCGCGGAGAACGCAGTTCGTCGGAAAAAGGGCCATTTCCAGATGGAAACTAATTAAGGAATGGTTAATGCTCGGCCCGCTCCCGCGAGAACAATCGGTGTCCCAGGCGTTGAACCCACCAGCGCACCGCCCCCCAGGGGCGCATCCCTGAGTTCAATCTGGGATCCTGAAATGATGCCATACGTTTCGGTATTCCCATTAATGACAATTCCGACATCGACTCCTTGGCTTTGATCATACACAAAAACCAATGGCAGCAACGTGTTTCTAACCGTCAAGACAGGATTACCGCATATCTCGCCATATAGTTCATTCTCACCCAAATAGACGACCAGGTCATCAAAAACATCTGTCGGTGGATTACGGAGATAATTCGGGTTTCCATCGCGATTGTCGCCCTGGTGCGTACCGGAGGTAATGTCGTCAAAAACATTGCCGTCACTGTCGGCATCCGAAATTCCGGCACTGATCAAAACAGCGGCTATTGGAAAAGAAGCAGCAACCCCATCAGCATCGACCACCAGGGGTCCCCCGGCCAGGCCTGTCCGTAAAGCGCTGCAACTGGTTGTGCGGTTGGTGTCAAGGTTGGTGTTGAGGGCATATCGAACAACCCGCTTATTGGGATCGGCAGGAGCAAGTTTGAGGGTTTGAAAGGGCAGATCCCCGGCGGTGGCGCCGCTGTTTTCATTACCGTCGCTATCGGTGTCCGCCGAGGGGAGCCGTCCGTTTATGTTGCCAAAGCTGATCAAGGCCGCTTTCGCCTGCTTGAGGTAATCGATCGTTTCGTTACGGGTCTTACGTTCGGTGAGAATGGTCATCAACGAAACGCCACCGCCGGCCAGTATACCGATGATCACCAACACAACAGCCATTTCAAGCAGTGTAAATCCCCGGCGGTTGCGAGTCACAGATAGCAAACGGCTTATTCCTCCGTGGTTTCTTTTTACCAAAAAAATTTAAAAAAGAATATATAAATTTGCAATCGTCGACCCGGGAGTGTAAGCCGCATTGGCAACAATTGAGCCGGTATTCCAGGTGCTATTGTCATATTTGGTGTCGAGCTCCAGGCAAACATCGGCCGGCAGGTTGTCGAATCTCAGATAATGTTGGGTATTTGCCGGACCTGGAGGATTGACCCAATAAAGCCGAACATCGTCTCCAAAGGCATGTCTGGGAAGATCGGAGGTGCCGTTATAAATTCCACTGATCAAGCCTGCCAATTGCAAATCCCGATAGACTTCAAATGTTTCGGGGCCGTTATTAATTTGGCCGCTGCCGTTTCCTTCGGCATCCGCTCCGGGCGGAATCGCGGCAATATTTTCGTCTCCGGGGTACATGCCGTATTTATCGTAGAAGGACATCACGGCTGCCCGGATTTCGTCCATTTGTTTGGCTACCCGCTTGACCTTGGCATTCTGGATCATGGCCTGTCCTTTGAGAACGCCGCCGATCAAGAGTCCGATAATTACCAGAACTATGGCAATTTCCACCAGCGTAAAGCCTGCCTGCGAATTGCGACTCTTTTTTAATGTCATCATTTTTCTTACTCCTTTGTTGATCGATATAGAATTGTAATTCATAGCATCGTCAGAACGATGAAAATCTAATTTTTTTCTTATAACAGCAAATTTAGTGCCATTAATGTGAGATCAAGAGCGCTGTGGCAAACTTTAGTTTAATATCAGGAAGTTATTTTCAATACCCTTTTGAAAAAATTACAATTTTTAGAGGCCAGTCAAAATAATGACGAAAATTGTCGCAAATTGCCAAAATTTGTGGCAAAAATTGTCCCGTTTTTAATCCGCCTGCGGCGGACGAGGGTTTAATTCCCCGCCCCTTGGGGCGATCATAATTTTCCGATTGATACCCCGTCCGCTTGCGGCGGGGTAGTTTCCTGCTGCAAATTCTTGATTTGGCTGATCAGCCCGGCCAGAACCACTGATTGTCCCTCTCTGACCCTGACGGTCGTTGCCAGCTCCTGGAGATCGATTACCGGGTTTTCAATCGACTGGGATTGCGTCGCGGTCAGGGGGATATCCACGTCGACTAGTTCTTTTATGCGGGTGATCGTGGGTACGATGAGCAGCGATATGATGCCGTCGCGGGAAATTTGGGGCATAAGGCCCAATTGCAGCCCGAGAATGACGCGTTTTATCGACGTCCGAAAAGTTACAACTGAGGTGTCAAGATCCTGATCCACCCCGCTGATGTCTCCAAACGGGAATTGAAATCCGACAGTGAACACCGCGGATTGGCCATTCATGACGGCCAGATGCGGATTCGACAATACGGATACATCACCCTGGGTCCGTAAAAAATCCACTACCGCACTGAAACTGCTTCTGTTCGCCAAGGCGATAGCGCTGCCTCCGTTTAAAAACAGATCAAAATCATCCGGCAAAAAACCTAAGTCGTCTTCAAACAAAGCGGTCAAGTTGGTCCAGTCGATGCCGTATTTGTGGTCATCATTGAGCTTCACTTCCATGATTTTAGCCTCGATAAAGACCTGTCGATGCAACGATTGCGACAATATATCCAGGAAATTTACCATGGTATGAATTTTCATGGGCGTATCCGCCATGTAAATTACGCCGGCATTGCGATTGAGCCGCAGAACGCCCTCTGATGATTTAAGTACCTCTAGGGCTTCTTGAACCTCTGTCCAGACATCATTTCTTTTGGCGGAACGTTTGGCCTTAATCTGAAATTTTCCAGCTACCCCGGCATTATCAACACTGGAAGCCAACATGTCACCACCGATATCAATATCAGTTTCAGCTCCCATATCCAGATAGTCCAGATGATAAACTCTTTCCTCAAACCGCTTGACATGCACAAAACCGCCTTCGATTTTCCAGGCATAGTCCGATCCCTTAACGATGACCATATCAAGAGCTTCGCGAAGCGTCACATTCTTCATACGCACCGTCACCGGTTTGGCCAGATCGATGCCCGATTCAACGGAGAGGTTATAGTCGACATCTGCCAAGACGGCATTCAAAATCTCCCCTAAGGGTGCATTTTCAAAAATTAAGGAGTAAAGCCGGGTTTTTTCAGTTAAACCTTTGGTAATCGGCTCCATCTTCTCAGCAAAAGGCGTCGGTGTTGGTGGTTTTATAAATGTTTCTTTTTGTATTATTTGTTTCGGCTGAATATTTTTTAATTCTTCCACTTGCACGGGTCTGGGCTCGTGGATTGTACAGCCGATGGCCAAGAAACCAATAATAAAAGCAAAATGAGCGCACAATTTTATTTTTTTTATCAAGTGATCCATGCTTTCCTCACAACGACTCGCATCGCTACTTAATATTTTTAAATTTTCTTCCTCACCGATATTGATGAATCCGTAATAAGTCAGAATCAGACGGTTTTGAAAAAAATTCAAATTCAAGGCGTACAAATTTTGCAATCATGAAGCGTACTTATCGTACGTTGAATGGTTGCGAAATGCAGTACAACGCCGAAGTTGGACTTTTTAC
>CAMYNZ010000627.1 GCA_947259865.1 uncultured Desulfobacterales bacterium
CCTGTAAGCATCAATCAGCAATTGCTTGGCCATTGATCGTCTCCTTTCTTTTAAAAGTTCGTGCCAAATTTCTAAGAATCCTCGAATCAACGTTTTTCCCTATCACCTCCTTTCGCTGTCTGTTAACGTATAGTTTGGTAATTGAAGCAGGGGGTTCAGCTGCACATGCAATCATTTAAGCGTAAACCGGTTTACCAAATCGCAACAGATAGATTTATTAAATCACAATCCCTACTGATTTTGTCAAGAATCATTTTTACTTACATTAAACCTTTTCCTCTTTGCATGGCTCAAATCGAATCATTGCATCGCGCGGCAAGGCCATTTCCATCGCCACTTCAGCGGCTTTGAGTACGGCCGCCGGAACAGGACAGGAAGGATGGCAGTTCGACTGTTCGGCGGCAAGATACACGGGGTTGCGAGTCACCGCCATAAAAACTTCTTTTAAGGTTAGCTTGCTCAAGATTTCGGAAAATTTCTGTATCTGTTGACATTCAGATTCGCTGATTGCCAAACCGACGGCTCTTTTGCCTATTTTCCATGCTTTTATGAGACAGTTAAATCCGCAGATACCTGCATTTACGGAGACACAGGTATCGGTTGAACGTCGTTCGGTTCCATTTTTTGTTTTCAACGGATTTTTTGAGTTGCTATAATGGACCATAATCAAGAATATTCGTTGTATTGATGCTTGTTAGTGGCATGCTGATACTGGCATGGATCCAAAGACGAATACAGCCATGTCACTGGTTCAAAATCTCATCGGGCACGATGCCTTTTAAATGCGGAAATTTATCCGTCATATGCGGCAGTTGCATGGCCTCCACAAAATCTTCTTGGAAGGAGCCCTCGACCGTTAGTTCGATGTATTCCACGTTCCGGGAACACCAGTTGGCCTCTACCCGTTTTTTCACATTCAAAAGGGCTGCGCGACAACCATCACCGGCGGCATTTCCCACGCTTTCGATCATCTCGATCTCACAATCCGGGAAGAGACCCATAACCAGTGCTTTGGTGCGGTCCACATGGGTTCCGAAGGCACCCGCTATCTTAACTTTATCGACTTTCGCCAGCCCCATGCGTTTGACCATCAGCTTACAGCCGGCATACAGGGCGCCCTTGGCCAGCTGAATCTGGCGGATGTCTTTCTGAGTAACCACAATGTCTTTGTCAATGCTTGATTCTTCGGCCCAGGCCAAAACGAATTCGGGCTGTTTGGTGTCCGGATTGGTGCGAAAACGCTCGTGACCTTCCAGAGCTTTTTTATTGAATACGCCGCTTTTGACAACAACCCCCGAGCGGTACAATTCCGCCAGTAAATCCAGAATACCGGAGCCGCAAATGCCTTTGGCTTTCATTTCTTTGGGTTCTGAATATTTACGCCAGGCCTCCCGACCGATGACTTTGTAGTCAACCTCCTTGGTTTCCGGATCGATCTCAATGCGCTCCATGGCCCCCGGCGCGGCCCGCATCCCGAAGGCGATCTGGGCGCCCTCGAGAGCCGGACCGGTTGCACAGGAGGATGAGATCAGTTTGTGCCGGTTACCTAAAACGAGTTCGCCGTTGGTCCCAATATCGATGATGAGCTGATTTTCTTCATGTTTGTAGGGTTCTTCGGCGATCAGCACGCCGACGTTGTCCGCGCCCACAAATCCGGCTTCGATCGGCAGCACGAACATGTAGGATGAGGGATTGATGTTGATGCCCAGATCCCTGGCCTTGATATCCAGGCTGTGATGGATGACCGGCGGAAACGGTGCCATCCCCACATGTTGGTCCTTTTTCTCCCTTTTTCTTCTTTTTCTTGGGTGGAAATGTATTTTCGATGGCCTTGTCAATCAGTTCGTTGATGCCCTCGATAATGTCATCACTCATGCGCTGAAGGCCGTCTGGAGTTGTCATATGATAGGTGATCCGGGCCATGACATCCTCACCGTACTTGCATTGGGGGTTCATCATGGATACCGTGTCGATCACATCCATATTGGTAAGGTCACAGAAGTAGGCCGCCACGGTGGTGGTACCCACATCGATGGCCAGTCCGTAGGATTGTGCCTGTTTTCCCGGTCGAACCCGGATAACTTCATTGTCATTCCACACACTGACCGTCACTGCCCAATTACCATCACGAAGGGCCCCGGGCAGCTGCCTTAAAGCAAAGATGTCAATTGTAAGACTGCCAAGCCCGTAGTCCCGTTCGAGTCCCCGGCAAATTCGTTCGAAATCACCGGTGGGTTCTTCAAATGAGGGCGGGTCTACTTCGACAAAATATAATTTGATGGCCGGATTGTGTTCAATTGGAATGTCCCGTGCCGCCTTGCTGACAACCTGCTTTCCGGCTCTGGACTCCTCCGGCACAAAGACCAGAAGGTCATCCTCCACCTTGGACACACAGCCGAGACGAAATCCTTTTTCCCTGCGGTCCGGAGTGATAAACTTATCTTCTTCCTCCTGCCAGGGACTGACATGGGATATGCTAGATTGGATGCCGTATTTTTCGAAATGCCCTTCTTCAATGCGCACGATACACTTGCCGCACACTTTTTTTTCACCGCAGAGGGCTTCAATGTCAGCTCCCAGCAGGCGCGATGCCTCGATAACGGTGATACCCTTCGGGACTTCGCCTCTGCGGCCGGACGGTTGGAAAATAACCATTGCTTTACCTTCAGACATTACCTAATCTCCTTCTTTCAGTTGAATTAAGAGGGGAGTGTCGATCCAACCTTTCACCTTGTTGTTAAAGTCGGCGACAGGTTCAGAATCTGATACCATGCATGCAAGGACCCAGGCCGTAAATCGATGACAGGTGATCACAAACCCGGGAATCTTCAAGCGATAGCGGGTTCGTTACCCTTCCTTTTTCTGCACTTCTCTCAACCGTCCGATCATCTTGATGCCTTCTGAAACCGCATTACCGGCCGATTCGGCATATCCATCGGCACCAAACAGGTTGGCCACGTCCTTGGTCACTGGAGACCCACCCAACATGATGGCCACGTTCGGGTTTTTGTCTTTGATCATCTTGATGACCTTTTTCATTCCCAGCATGGTGGTGGTCATCATGGCCGACATGGCAACCACCTCTGAGTCGGT
>CAMYNZ010000628.1 GCA_947259865.1 uncultured Desulfobacterales bacterium
AAGATTCCCTCTTTGCTGAACAACGAGAATTACGATGTGATCCTGCTGGACATGAACTTCACCATGGATGCCACCAGCGGGGTCGAGGGCTTGATGTGGCTGGACAAGATTCTGCAGATCGACCCGTCTGCGGTGGTCATCCTGATTACCGCCTATGGCGACGTGGAGATAGCAGTAAAGGCCGTCAAGGCCGGGGCGACTGATTTTGTGCTGAAACCCTGGCAGAATGAAAAGCTGCTAGCCACCATTTCTTCGGCGTTGAACCTTCGTTATTCCAAGCTGGAAGTGGATAGGCTGCGTTCCCGGGAACGGCAATTGAGCCGGGACATTACCAGCGCTATCATGATATGATCGGGGTCAGCCCGGCGATTCAGAAGGTGTTTGCCACCATTGAAAAGGTCGCTTCTACGGATGCGGATATTTTAATACTCGGGGAAAACGGCACCGGCAAGGAACTGGTGGCCAGAGCGCTGCATCGCCGATCCCCGCGTGCCAGTGAAGTTTTTATCAGCGTTGATATGGGGGCTATCGCCGAAACCCTTTTTGAAAGTGAATTATTCGGTCACATGAAAGGCGCCTTTACCGATGCCAAAGAAAACCGGCCTGGAAGATTTGAGCTGGCCGACGGGGGAACTCTGTTTTTAGATGAAATCGGCAACCTTTCCCTGGCCATGCAGGCCAAACTGTTAGGTGTTCTGGAAACACGCAAAGTGACCCGGCTGGGGTCCAACAAAACCCGGGACATCGACATCCGCTTAATCTGTGCGACCAACATGCCGATCTATGACATGGTGGCCAAAAATGATTTTCGGCAGGATCTTTTGTATCGCATCAATACGGTCGAGGTAAATCTGCCGCCGTTGCGGGAACGTCATGAAGATATTTCGCTTTTGATGGATCATTTCTTAGGAATTTTTTCAAAGAAATATAAAAAGGGCATCACGGGAGTGAGCGCGCCGGCATTAAAGAAATTAGAAAGATACCATTGGCCGGGGAATATTCGAGAACTCATCCATACCCTGGAACGTGCGGTTATCCTGACAGAATCCAAAATGCTGCAGCCTTCCGATTTTCTATTCCCTGAAACGGAAAAAGAGGTTGAAGGGGTTATCTTTGACAACTATAATTTGGATGACGTCGAAAAAACCGTAATTCGCAAAGCGCTGAAAAAACATACGGGCAATATTTCCCATGCGGCCAAAGAGTTGGGCCTGACGAGGACATCCCTCTACAGGCGAATGGAAAAATATGGATTATAAATTTAGGAGTTCGAGGATTGAGGAATTAAGGGATTTATTTATCATTTCTGTGATAGATTCGTTGAATTTCTGAATTCCTTAATCCGCAATTCCTAAATTGGGATGTAACAGTCAAATTATGAAACGTTTTTACCTAAACTGCAGTATCCGCGTGCTGCTCCTGAGCGCCAGCATCTGTCTCATGGCCTACCTGTTTTTTGAGACCGGCTTTATAGCCGCAAGCATTTTCGTCGGCCTGGTGGCGGCCTATCAGGTTTTTGCGTTGATCCGCTATGTGACCAAAACAAACCGGGATCTAACCCGCCTGCTTGATTCCATTAAATACGCTGATTTTTCGCAATCATTTACCAACAATTTAATGGGTTCCGGTTTTGAAGAATTGCATTCGGCATTTACGGCGGTTATCAAGGAGTTTCAATGCGCAAAATTAGAAAAAGAAGAGCATTTTCGATTTTTGCAAACCATTGTGGATCACGTCGGCATTGGGCTGATCGCATTCGGTTATCTCCCGGTGCCAACGAGCTGGTTAAGTTGCAGCAGGGTGATGATTTGATGCAACTCTCAATCTATGCCACCGGATTTGTTTTACGCAAACAACAATTAATGCTTGTGGCCATGCAAAACATCCAAAACGAACTAGAAGAAGAGGAGATGAAGTCCTGGCAGAATTTAATCCGTGTGCTCACCCATGAAATCATGAACTCCATTACGCCGATTGGCTCTTTAGCCTCAACCGCCTACGGTTTATTAAAAGATAATCAGGAATGTGAAGTGCCGGAAACTGTGAATGAAGTTATCGTTGATGTGCGTGAGGCCGTCAATACCATTGAAAAGCGCAGTAAAGGTCTTTTGACATTTATCGAAAATTACCGCAAGCTGACGCACATTCCAAAACCGGATTTTAAAATCGTACCCATCAAAGATCTTTTTGATCGGGTCGAGCAGTTGATGCAGGATCAAATGGAACTGAAGTCCATCAATTTCCGTCAGGAAATTGATCCGGAGACCCTGACGATAACGGCCGATGCCGGGCTGATCGAGCAGGTGTTGATCAATCTTTGTAAAAACGCGGTGGAAGCCGTGGACGGGGTCAGTCGTCCAAAAATTAAATTGAAAGCCGGAACCGATGGCAAGGGCAATCCTGTTATTAAAGTAGCAGATAACGGCAGGGGTATCACCGAAGAAGTTGCTGAAAAGATCTTCATACCTTTTTTCACCACCAAGCAACAGGGCTCCGGTATCGGGTTGAGTTTGTCCAGGCAGATTATGCGCCAGCATAAAGGCACATTGAGAGTCAACTCCACACCCAATGAAAAAACGGCATTTAAATTACGATTTTAGAAAAAGTTACTAGCATGAAATTTACCAG
>CAMYNZ010000629.1 GCA_947259865.1 uncultured Desulfobacterales bacterium
AAATTTAAAACCCTTTGGGCTTCGCTTTCAGCTTCGCCCCAACAAGTCGGGATTGCCGATCTTACCACATCTACGGCGTCAGATGGCGTCCCGCATAGGCGACTATAGCTGAACGCCATCTTCCTTGTACATGTGGCAACCTCGACAATCGCTCAACTTAGGTAAGATTCGGCTTTATGCAAAACAATAAACTGCTGGAAATAAATAACTTGCGAACCTATTTTTATGTTCGCGGGTTTGTGGCCAAAGCCGTTGACAATGTCAGCCTGACGATCAAGTCCGGTGAAACATTGGGATTGGTCGGAGAATCCGGCTGTGGCAAAAGTGTTACCGCCCATTCAATTATTCGGCTCATCCCGGATCCCCCGGGGAAAATCGAAAGCGGAGAGATCTTATTCGACGGCAAAAAGCTGCTGGAGCTCAGCGAATATCAGATGCGCAAAATTCGGGGCAACCGCATTTCAATGATTTTCCAGGAGCCCATGACATCCCTTAACCCGGTTTTTCCGGTGGGCGACCAGGTCGCAGAAGTCATCCGACTGCACCAGGGACTGTCCCGCAGCGCCACCCGTGAGCGCGTGATCGAAATGTTTCAAGTTGTGGGCATCCCGGCCGCCGAAACGCGGCTATCCGACTATCCGCATCAGATGAGTGGGGGTATGCGTCAGCGCGTGATGATCGCGATGGCGCTGGCCTGCAATCCGAAGTTGATGATCGCCGATGAGCCCACCACCGCCCTGGATGTTACCATCCAGGCTCAAATTCTGGATTTGATGAACAAACTTAAAACGGAAACAGGTGCATCCATCCTGTTTATCACACATGATCTGGGCGTGATTGCCGAGATGGCCCAAAATGTGGCGGTGATGTATGCCGGCAAGGTCATGGAATACACGGATGTGAAATCCATTTACGCCAATCCGAAAAATCCATATACCATCGGTTTGCTGCAATCCATCCCCGTGCTGGGCCGAGAAAACAAGGAAGTCCGGCTGAAGACCATATCCGGCGTTGTGCCTTCCCTGCTCAATTTGCCGACCGGTTGCCTTTACAACGACCGCTGCCCGGATGTCTTTAACGACTGTCATCGAGTGGAACCTGAGATGTATCAAGCTGGAAATAATCACTTTGTAAGGTGTTTGAAATATGCCTAAAATCCTGCTTGAAGCCACAAATATTGTTAAACACTTCCCCATCAAAGGCGGTGTTTTTATGAAGGAAATCGGATGAAGGTGAAACCGTGGGGCTGGTGGGGGAATCCGGCTGTGGTAAGACCACATTCGGAAGAGCGATTTTGCGTCTGGAAGAGCCCACTTCCGGTGACATCTATTTCGAAGGTGAAAGCATTCTCACCTATGATAAGAATAAGATGCAGGCCTTACGCGAAAAAATGCAAATCATCTTCCAGGATCCTTTCTCTTCCCTCAACCCCCGCAAGACGGTAGCGCATATTATTGGTGAGCCCTTACTGGTCCACGGGATGAGAAGCAGAAAGAAAAGAGAAGAACGGGTGCTCGAGTTGATGCGGGTGGTCGGGCTGCGCAAGGAGCACATGCGCCGCTATCCCCACCAATTTTCCGGTGGGCAGCGGCAGAGAATCGGCGTCGCCAGAGCGCTGGCACTTCATCCCAAACTTGTCGTCTGCGATGAGGCCGTGTCCGCGCTGGATGTTTCGATACAGGCGCAGGTAATTAATCTACTCAAGGACCTGCAGGATGAGTTCGGGCTGACCTATCTCTTCATCTCCCATGACTTGAGTGTGGTGGAACATGTCAGTGATCGCGTGGCGGTCATGTACCTGGGCAAAATCGTAGAGTTTGCGCCCAGCGAGGCCCTTTACCAGACACCGCTTCACCCCTATACACAGGCACTGCTTTCGGCGGTGCCCGTTCCGGATCCTGCGCTAAAAAGTAGTGAAAGAATAATTTTGAAAGGCGATGTCCCCAGCCCCATCGATCCCCCGCCGGGCTGCAGTTTTCACCCGCGTTGTCTTTTTGCCAAAGATATCTGCAGCCACAGGGAACCGGAATTCAGGGAAATTCGGCAAAAGCATTTTGTTGCCTGTTTCTTTGCCGGCCAGCTCGAATTAACAGAGCAGCCCCAAGAAAATTTTTAAATTGGTTTCACAAACCTTAAGATTTTAGCTGAGGGCTCCCGCTAAAAAGCGGGATTTCACGTTCTGTATTTAATGAATTAAGGTGTTCAAAAGGCGTACGTGGCTTCATAAGCGAAACGTACGGAAGCCCACAGTTAGTTCCCCCTAAAACAATCTATAGTTTGCTTCTTTTATACCTCGGTGTTCATTTTCACCTATACGCACAACAACTCAAAATTATGATAAGGGACTAAATTGCTTTCAAAGCTCTCGGATTTTGTTCGAGGGTTAGGCGCGAGGAGGCGAAAAAGCGCCGTGTACAATTAGTACGTAAGCGCATTTCGACAACGAGCAACAACACCCCCGGGCAAAAGATGGGGGTTTTGAAAGCAATTTTAGATGTCTTTGAGAAGCTTATTGGCCGGCGAACCCTCCATGGCGCCCTTAAATTTCTTCAAGGCATCGGACAGCGCCTGGTAATCGTCGGTTTTCGCCACCGGTATGGTATCGGTCCCGCTTTGTTCGAGTGCTTCGAGAACGTACTGAATGGTCAGTTGATTAATGTCGCGGGCCGGTTGGTAGGCGAATTCCTTATCTGCTGTGGTCTTGATTTCTGAAACCAGACTGGCT
>CAMYNZ010000630.1 GCA_947259865.1 uncultured Desulfobacterales bacterium
AATCCTAAAGCGGTAAGTGCGCCCATCAGTATGAGAAATGTTTCTAGTTTCCCGTCACCCAGAAAAGGTAATACTTCTGGCCAGAAGACAATTCTGATAGTCACGCCAATTACCAAAAGTATCCATATGATGATAATTTTATGAACGAGTTCTTTCTTTTTGCTTATTATTCTCATTTGCGCTCTAACATATGTATTATCCGGATTCTCGTTAGCAGCCGATTTTCTAATAAATCGGCACCATAGCTTCAAATACGATTTTATCGAAATCCTGCTCTTTAGTCAATTATCAATCTCATAACTTCCTGTAATTAAACAAAAATAATTCAGCCTCATTAGCTCCAACACATGGTTCTTACAAAGTTTGCATTTTGCAAAAAGTCGGCTTTTTGTGCCATATAGGCATGCTAACGAGAAATCTCGATAATTATCGAATCGGAGTCCAAATTACGGAAAATACGCCAGTGAAAACGAAAAATGGAAAAAGGTGAGTTAATTTTGGATATCATAAAATATCACAAAATTATCCAAAATGCAGATATTAAGATGTAATCACGACTCTGGTAAAAGTGCAGATATCATGAATGGTGGCTGTCAGGTCAAGTAAACCTTAATTTTTATTATTGTAAAATCATCTCCGTCCAACGACACTTTATCTATAATCCATAGAGCTAAGCGCTATATTTCCTCATCTGGTTTTTATTATCTAAGGAAATTCTGTTAGATTCCCCATTATTTCTGTGATAGGAGTGATTGAAGCATACAATCAGTTTTGAAATGGCAAACAATATAAAAGGGGGTCATATGGGATTCAGTGTAAAAAATAACGTTCGTTGGGTTGGCAAGATTGACTGGGAACTGCGAAAATTCCATGGTGACGAGTATTCGACCCATCGGGGTTCAACCTATAATTCATATTTAATAACGGAGGAAAAAGTTGCCCTGATCGATACGGTATGGAAGCCATTTTCTAAAGAATTTATCGAAAATCTGGCCCGTGAGATCGATCTGAAAAAAATTGATTTTGTGATCGCAAACCACGCCGAGAGTGATCACAGCGGTGCGCTGCCTGAGTTGATGCGCCATATCCCGGAGACACCGATTTATTGTACCGGCAATTGCGTCAAATCTCTGAAGGGACACTACCATCAGAATTGGAATTTCGAAGTCGTTTAGGCGACAAAGAATTAATTTTTGTGGAAGCCCCCATGCTGCACTGGCCGGACAGCATGTTTTGCTATTTAACGCAGGATAATATACTATTCAGCAACGACGCCTTCGGACAGCACTATGCCTCTGAATACATGTTCAATGATCTGGTTGACCCATCCGAGTTATTCAGTGAGTGTATAAAATATTACGCGAATATTTTAACCCCCTTCAGCCCGATGGTAATAAAGAAAATAAAAGAAGTTCTCGATTTTAAACTGCCGTTGGACATGATCTGCACCAGTCACGGTATCGTCTGGCGTGAACGACCGGAACAGATCGTTGAACAATACCTGAAATGGGCCAACGACTACCAGGAAAACCAGATAACCATAGTATATGACACCATGTGGGACGGCACCCGTACGATGGCAGAGAAAATCGCTGACGGGATAGGGGCAGGAGATAAAACGGTTAATGTAAAGCTGTTCAATCTGGCAAAATCAGATAAAAATGATGTTATCACCGAAGTTTTCAAATCCAAAGCCATCCTTGTCGGGTCACCGACCATCAACAGAGGCATTCTGGTTTCAGTTGCCGGTATTCTTGAAGAAATGAAGGGTCTGAAATTTAAAAACAAGAAAGCAGCTGCATTCGGCTGCTATGGATGGAGCGGCGAATCAACCAAACTAATATCCGATACGCTAAAGGTATCCGGATTCGAGGTGGTTGATGACGGGATTAAAGCCTTGTGGAACCCTGATGATGAAAACACAACAAAATGCATCGAATACGGGAAACAATTAGCGGGTAAAGTTAATTCTTGAACCTTGTGCTGAATTTTGTAACTTATTTGTGGGACACAACACTAGGACCGGCGCCACTTCAACAGGGCTTTGAAAATCTTTTGCACCCGGGGTGTTAACCGGGATCGGCTGTAGGCGTCGCCGGCTTTTTTTATTGCCTCGGCCTGGGTGGGATAGGGGTGGATGGTTTTGGCAATGGTTCCCATTCCGGCACCGGCAGCCATGGCCAGCGTGATTTCGGAAATCATTTCTCCGGCATGCCGGGCCACCATTGTGGCCCCCAGTATTTTGTCCGCTCCTTTTTTGACATAGACGTCCAAAAAGCCGTCCTCATCGCTTTCAAGAATGGCGCGATCGACGGAATTCATATCAATGGTGATGGTGTCGACCGCGAGTCCCCTTTGTTCGGCGTCCTGGGGGTAAAGGCCTACATGGGCCACCTCGGGATCGGTGTAGGTACACCAGGGGATGTTCAGGGTGCTTGCTTTTGAACGACCGAAAAACAGGGCATTTTGAATGACAACCCGTGCCGTCGCATCGGCGGTATGGGTGAATTTATAGGGAAAACAAATATCGCCGGCCGCATATATTCTCGTATTGGTGGTTTGAAGCCGTTCGTTTACCCTGACACCGTTCTTATCATAGGCCACACCGGCGGCTTCGAGGTTTAGATTTTCTAACGCGGGCGTCCGCCCGGCGGCAAGCAGAATTTTATCGACCACCTCTTCATAATGTTTTTCGTGGGAATCGACGATAAGGTGAATGCCGTCGGTTTGCGTTCGAACTTCGAGGTTTTTGCCGCAGCATCTGAGTTTCACCCCGTCCCGGGCCATGGCCTTTTCCACAATTTCAGCAGCGCGGCGATCTTCTTTGGGCATAATGCCGTGCATCGATTCGATAAG
>CAMYNZ010000631.1:0-1676 GCA_947259865.1 uncultured Desulfobacterales bacterium
CCGGTGGGTACTTTATCCTGTAAAACATCCCAAGCCTGGACCACGTGGGGAAGCTCCACGCCGGGAATTGACGGTACAACAGGCGCTGCTCCGGTGGCCAGAATGACCGCATCCGGCTTTTCCTTTTCGATCAATGCTTCATCAACAGGCTGATTGATAAAAATGTTGATCGGACTCCGGGCTACCTGACGTTCAAGATCCTTTGCCAGTTCGGCAAACTCTTCTCGACCCGGTGGTGCTGATGCAATATAGAGCTGGCCCCCTAAGTGATCGCTCTTTTCGTAAAGATTCACATGGTGGCCTTTTTCATGGGCTGACAGAGCTGCACTCATGCCGGCCGCACCGCCGCCGATCACCATAACCTTTAACGGTGCCCGGGTTTTTTCGACAGCGGTTTCCCGCTCGCGCCCGGCTTTTGGATTACACAGACATTCAACGGGCTTTAGTTTGAACAAATTATCAAAACAGCCCTGGGCGCAGGCAATACAGTGGAGAATCTCCTGTTCGCGACTGTTTTTCGCTTTTTGGGGTAGATAGGGATCAGCGATCAGCGGCCGACCCATGGCCACCATGTCGCACATGCCGTCGGTGATCAATTGCCGGGCGGTCTGGGGATCATTGATGCGGTGCCCTGAAATCACCGGCACATCCACCAACTCCTTGATACCTTTGGCCAGATAGGCGAACACTCCGCGGGGCACGGACGTAACAATTTGCGGCACTCTGGCCTCGTGCCACCCAACATTGATATTCAGCGCATCCACGCCCACCTCGATTAAGCGTTGGGCATATTCTTGCAAATCTTTGCGTCCGTTGCCGCCGGGCATAAAATCATTGCCGTTCATGCGAACCATAATCGGAAAGTCATCCCCCACCTGCTGCCGGATAGCCTGCATGATTTCCAGGCCGAAGCGCATCCGATTTTCAAACGATCCCCCGTATTCATCCTCTCTCTTATTGGTAAAGGGAGAAAGAAAGGCACTGATCAGATAGCCGGTGCCACTCAAAATCTCAACGGCATCGAAACCGGCTTTTTTAACCCGTAAAGCGGCCTGGGCGAACCTGTCAATGATTGCCTGGATCTCATCTATTTCCAATTCCCGGGGGGTTTCCCGGGTCATCCGGGACGGTACGGCAGAAGGGGCCACGGCTTGTTTACCGTCCAGGAAAAAGGAAAAATTATAGCGGCCGGCATGATTAATCTGAACAGCGGCCCGGGCGCCGTCTTTCTGTATGGTTTGCGCCAATCTTTTTAAACCGGGAATATATTCATCCTTGTGGGCCCCGATGTTGGTCACGTTGCCGGCGTATTCATCTACGGTGGCATACCCCACCGTTATGATCCCCACCCCTCCTCGCGCCCTTTCAGCGTAAAAGTCTACCAGTTGATCGGTGACTTCAAAATCCCTGGCCATGTTCATATGCATGGCCGGCATGTAGATTCTGTTTTTTAGCGTCAGTTTATTAATCTTAATGGGTTCAAACAGTAAATCCTTCATGATGCCCCCCTATTGTAACCAGTCTCACACGTTATTAGTATTTTGGCTCGAGTGCACATTTTCACTGCAGGTTGAGAATGTCAGCGATAACAAACCGGCATTTCACAATCAGCGCCGGGCCAAAAATCTGCTGATAAAAGCGTCACCCTTTTTAATCAAATCCGAGTAATTCTCGGG
>CAMYNZ010000631.1:1720-3185 GCA_947259865.1 uncultured Desulfobacterales bacterium
ACAGCCCTGGGCCTGCCATTTATCCAGGGATAGCCTGTCAAAAATAGCACTGCTGAAATAGGCCTCGCGGCAGAGCTTAAATGTTTGATCGGACATCAAAAAATGCCCGCCGGGTCCGACATCAGCGATCTCATCCAACCCGACGGCAGCGTCGTCCAGAACAAAACCGTCGGCAAAGAGACGAGCCTTGCGGATGATCTCATCGGCATAAACAATGATTTTGGGTGAAAAAACCAGTGAACTAAGATTATCTCCGACAAAAGGCACCAACCCAACCTTGCCCATGCAACTGATCAGATGGTTGTGCCATTGGTGGCCACTGGCGATGAGATCGGCTCCCCAGCCCTGTCCGCTCCCCGAGGTCCCGGCATGGGGCAGGCGGTAGTGAGCCATCATCTCTGCGCAGGCCAGATCCATCAGATAGCTTTTGGGATCGTAAAAACTCGTGCTCTCTGTCATATCAAAATAAGCCGGCAGGGTTCCCAGGATCATGGCCGTGCCCTCCCTTATCAACTGGCCCAGGGTCAGCCCGGCCAGCAGCTCTGCATTCAGAACGGCCAGCGCGCCGGCCGGCGTGATCGGTAAAGATGCGCCCGCCATTCCATAGTTGGAGTAGATAAAGGGCAGTCCCCGTTCGATGGTCACCATCATCTTGTTCACGGTGTCGGTATTGATCACCAGCGGTGTAATCGGGTTGAAATAGGGAATAATGGAAGGCCGCGCAGTCAAATCGCCGTGCAGATGTTCCAAGAGATCCAGAACAGCCGGAAATGCGCTTTCGTCTGAAACGAGAATAATCAGCGGCTTGGTCGTATTGGCTGTCATCTCCAGAGTTGCATACAGGTCGGAAGCCTCCGGCGCAACATCCTGGATGATGCCGATGGTTGAAATCGCATCAAAACTGGACAGGGCATCACCCAGTCGCACCGAGGAAACCATGTGCTGGCGATTAAACGGCGCCACCGTATCGGTCTGGGGGTCCTGAAAATAAAGATCGGTGACGCCGATTCCAAAACGGGCGCGATCCGGCAGGCTAAAAACAAAGGATCCATTGCGATCATAAACGTCAACGGAAGAAGGTGCCACCTGTAACGCCCATTCAATCAGCTTTGACGGGATACGCACGCGATCACCATCGACTGTTTTGAGGCCGATGGCCCGGGCAAACAACTGGCGCGCGTCAGCCGAATCGACCCGTACCCCGGTGGTTGCTAATATCTGCAGCGAATATTCATGCACCTGCTTTATTTTCCCGGAATCAAGGACCGTGAGGCTCGGTTTGACGATATTGTTCCCATTCATAACACCTCCGCGGATCATAACCGACCGTCTGCTGTATACAAAAGTCGGATCAACTATGAAAAAATTTTCAGAGTTTTATTACTTTATTTTCACATCTGGCCGATATGCAAATTGCGTTCGTTTGGTTAACATATTGAAAGTAATCTCAATAATTCGTTTGTTA
>CAMYNZ010000632.1 GCA_947259865.1 uncultured Desulfobacterales bacterium
CCACACTGTATAGACGCTTAGAAACGGGCACAATAGCCAATGAGCAAACTACCGGATTGTTACGGCATCATCCCGGCACGCTATGGTTCCACGCGTTTTCCGGGAAAGCCCCTGGCCGAAATTCGCGGCAAACCCATGTTCTGGCATGTATTTGTCCGGGCCAGCCAGTGCCCTGATCTGACCAAGGTGGTTCTCGCAACGGATGACGATCGCATCTTTGCTTGCGCGCGCAAATTGGATGTACCGGTATTCATGACGCGCCCTGACCATGTCAGCGGCACGGACCGGGTGTTGGAAGCCGCCGAACTGCTTGGTATTCCGCCCAAAACGGTTGTGGTAAACATACAGGGCGACGAACCTGCTCTTGAACCGATAATGCTGAGCGAGCTTTTGCAGCCCTTTGCAAATCCCGGGGTCCGGGTGACAACCCTGGCAAGATCTCTCCAGTCCGAACAAGCCGCCAATCCTGACATCGTCAAGGTTGTTTTTTCAAAAACCGGCCGGGCACTGTATTTTTCACGATCTGCCATCCCCCATTCCAGCCCGGACCGAAAGAGCGAGCATTACGGTCACATCGGGGTGTATGCATTTCGATTGGAGACCTTAAAACAATTTGTGACCTTAAAACAGAGCCGTCTTGAACTGACGGAAAAGCTCGAGCAGCTGCGTCTGCTTGAAAACGACATCCCGATTAATATGGTGCTGACTGCCCACGAAAGTATAAGCGTGGATCGACCGGAGGACATCCGTCGGGTAAGCCAAATTCTTGGCAGAAAAACAGGATAAAAGGATGAATCGTATCAAAACAGTTGCGTTTAGTATTGGCCGTTTTTGCCCAAAAGTACAGGCCTATATGCGTGCTATTTTCGCCAGCGGTCTTTATATTGCAAAAGACCTGAGCCGGGTTCCCTGCGGCTCGATTGTATTTTTTCCGCTCCGGCCAAACTATCTGTGCTGCGGGCTTGCCGGTATAGTGGCCTTTAAGAAAAAAGGAAAAACAGCAGATACGGTCGATACGACGGCATTGAACACCATGGCCGAAACTATTCAAACCCACTGCTTTGAAAATTGCAAAAAAAACGGTTATGACCTTGATACGCACTACCTGGGCGGCAGACAACTCATGGACGATTTTTTGAAATCCGCCCACAGGCTTAAAAGCAAAGAACAGTTCTTTACGATTTTCACTCGCCAGGACGCACAGCAAGAACTCATTAAAATTACCGATTCCCTCAACCGTATCATCGCTTCCGAGGCCCAGCTATTGAGCACTAAAATGGGCCATCTCGCTACCCGGGATGTCGAAGTGCTGTCCGCGCGGATTGAAGGCTTGAAAGACATCGTTTGGTGTCTTTCATCTGAAATTGGGGATAATATCGAAAATGTAAAACATCTGATGGCGGCCAACGGGGAGCCGCCAAATCAGCAGGCCCTGGGTATATTTAAAAACATCAATGCCGTATTAAACAGCATCGACCGCCTGGAAGTCCGGGGACGTGACTCGGCGGGTATTTCACTGTTTTTTATGCTGGATCAGAAAAATTACAAAGCGTTCCGGTCAACCCTGGCCAATTCGAACCTGCTGGAACAGCTGGAGGAACGATCGCAACAAAATGTACTGGTCAACAATGGGCCTTTTCAGGAATCCAGGCTGTCGCCGGTACACTAGAGGATGTAAAAGGAAAGGGCTTTTTGACACTTGGGGTGAGCGAAGGTGTGCCGGGATTCTCAATTCCCGATTCTTCAGGCCGTTGCATCTGTCACCCATCGGTATCACACGCTTTCATGCCACACCCGCTGGGCTTCTGTCGGGGCCATAACCGAGCCGAATTGTCATCCCGTGGACAATCAGATGATGCCGAACTGCCCGGCAAAAAGCGGCATCATCCACGTTTGCTTAAACGGAGATATAGACAACTATTTAGAACTGAAGGCCGTGCATGAAGACAACGGCTATTTGTTTCCCGGCGATATTACTACCGATACCAAAGTTATCCCGCTTCAAATCGAAAAATATATCAAACAGGGGGCGAGCGTTGAAGACGCATTTCGCCTGGCGGTCAATGATTTCGAGGG
>CAMYNZ010000633.1:0-1621 GCA_947259865.1 uncultured Desulfobacterales bacterium
GTTACGTGAATGCCTGTTTGGGCCCTTAAGATGCTTGGGATATCTTTGGCCGTTGAATTTGCAATGTTTTCCTTTGTAATTACGGTTACATTTGCCGGCACTGTCGATATTTCCTCTTCAAAACGGGTTGCGGTTACCACTGTTTCCCGCATTATGGGCGGCTCGCTGCCCTCAGCTTGCGAGGTGGCCTCATCGGCAGCCAGCCCCATGGTTCCAAAAACAAATAGACCCAGAACCATAAATAGTATCCCACACTGTCTCTCCATCTAATCCTCCTCCCTAAATCACCAATAAATTTAGGGTCCGGGTCCACAAATAAAAAACCCGGACCGAAATGAATCGATCCGGGATTTCCCTTTTTTATCCAATGGATCCAGCGGCTACCTTCCGTCCACGAAGGTGACACCCATATGTCCAGGCAGGTCTTCTGACTCCCCCGCCCTTTTAGCAGCCTTCCCATCCCATAATTCGAAACAGTGGCATGCACTGGCTAAAAGGGTTCTCTCCGTATCCGGTTGACCGGACTTAACCATGATACCGGAGCAGGGTTACAGCGGCGGGCCCGTCCCCGATTTTAACGGGGTTCCCTATTAAGCCCTGAGGTGGTTAAATAGTTAATTCGTTGAATAGTTAAATGGTAAACGAAAAAGATCCTTCTAACGATTTAACAATTCAACTATTTGACCATTTCATCCATCCCAAGACAGGCACCTGAAACTTACCACAACCCTTATGGTAGAACACTGTTATTGTCAACATAATTGTTTGAAACAAACAGTGATTGCCGGCTACTTATCAGCAAGCATGTGTTTTTGGGGTACCAATGTCACTCGTGGATATTGTCCTACCGGGCTTTCATCGACTAGAATTGTACAGCCGTATGCTTTCTCCAGGGCCTGATAGGTTACCACCGCCTCGGGTCGCCCCATGCCAACGATGCCCCCTTCTTTTAAAAGAAGCAGGTTTTGACCATACATGGCCGCCAGATTCACATCATGTGAAACCATGACAACGGTTATGTTTCTTTCGTTTTTTAGCTTCTCCATCATATCCATGATCCGGACCTGGTGGGCAAGGTCCAGAGAGGCCGTTGGCTCATCCAGAAGAATAACTTCCGGGTCCTGGCATATGGCCCGGGCGATAAATACCCGCTGCTGTTCACCGCCGCTTAATTGTTCAAGTTTGCGGTCTCCCAAATTTTCGACCCCGGTAAAGGCCATGGCTTTTTGAGCAATTTCAACGTCTTTTTCCTGACCCAGCCCCAGCAGGCCCAAATGGGGCGAACGGCCCATAAGTACCAGATCCATTACCTTAAACGGAAAATCCATCGATATCATCTGGGGAACATAGGCAATTTTTTTTGCAAGAACTTTGCGGGTATAACCTTGTAAAGGCTGGTCCAGAATCGTGAGGTTCCCCTGTTGCAATTTAATAAGACCGGATATTATTTTCAGCAGCGTCGTTTTGCCGGAACCGTTGGGACCGATGATAATAAAGAAATCACCTTTTTGAATCGAAAATTAGAGGTTATTCAGCACAACCAGGCTGTCATAGGCATGGCTCAAGTTATTTATATCAATAGCGAAACTCAACGACTGGACCTCTTCAACAAATATTTAAA
>CAMYNZ010000633.1:1681-2387 GCA_947259865.1 uncultured Desulfobacterales bacterium
CACACAAGCCGGCACAAGCACCCGGTGATCCGGACCCAGTAATAGCCGAAGCAAATGAGGCATAACCAATCCAACAAAACCGATGAGGCCGCAATGGCTCACGGTGGCACTGACCATAAAGGATGTCGATACCAGAAGCAAGACCATCACGGTTTTTATGTTTACTCCCATACTTTGGGCCATTTCCCGTCCCATCAGGAGCAGATTCATGGTATGCGAACACCAGAACAGTAGGATAAAACAGGGTAAAAGGGTAAGCGCAAGTATGGCAACCTGATTCATATCCGTCAGGGAAAGATCTCCCATAAGCCAGAAGATGATGTTGTGTAAGCGGGCGTCCTGGGTAATCGACACCAGAAACATGATGATGGCGGCGCAAAATGCGTTGACCATCACCCCGGATAAAAGCAAAGTATCCTTTTTTAAAATCGTCTGACCGGAAGACATCACAAGGAGCAGAAGCAACGTTGCCGTGCTGCCTAAAAAGGCCGTCAGACTCACACCGGGAAAACGAGAAAGTCCCATCAGTATGCCGATTATGGCACCGATGGCCGATCCGCCGGATATTCCCAGAATGTAAGGCTCTGCCAGTGGATTTCGCAGCAGGGCCTGGAAAACAAGCCCTCCCAGTGAAAGGGTTGCACCCACCAAAGCCGCCAGGAGTACACGCGGAAATCGGATATGCCAGACGATCGTGTTGAGAGTG
>CAMYNZ010000634.1:0-1474 GCA_947259865.1 uncultured Desulfobacterales bacterium
ATTATGTTATTTCCCGCACCCTGGGTCTGGAATTCGGCGGCGCCAGCGGTAGTGTGTTGTATCTGGCCCAATCGGTTTCGATTGGCGTTGACTGCATCGGAGTCGCTGAAATTTTGGCTGGCATATTGGGGGCAGACAGCAACATAATGCCTCAAATCATTGCCGCTCTGGCAGTCTTTTTTTTATTTTTTTTAGCCTGGTTTGGGGCAGACGTGGCCACAAGATTCCAATACGTTGTCATGGCGATCCTCAGTATTGCGCTGATTTCATTTTTTTGGGGTGGATTCAGCCGCTGGGACCCCGCGCTTTTGGCTCAGAATTGGGCATCGCCATCGTCCGGCATAGCCTTTTGGGTACTATTCGCAATTTTTTTTCCAGCCGTAACCGGTTTTATGCAGGGTGTGAGTATGTCCGGTGATTTGAAAGACGCAGGAAAAAGCCTGCCTTTAGGAACTTTTTTAGCGGTGGGTCTTTCTATCGGTGTTTATTTCCTGGCCACCGTTGTATTTGCCGCCTCCGCTCCCGGTGAGGTCTTGCGCAGCGACTATGGCGTCATGGGTCGGGTAGCCGCGGTTGATTTTCTCATAACGGCCGGCGTCATTGCCGCGACGTTGTCGTCGGCCATGGCATCCTATCTGGGAGCACCCCGGGTTCTGCAATCTCTGGCCGGCGATCGGATTTTTCCGTTTCTCTTACCCTTTGCCAAGGGGCATGGTCCCACCGAAAACCCGCGGCGGGGTATCTTACTGTCAACTGCGATTGCTTTTGCCACCATAGCCCTCGGCAATTTGAATGTGATCGCACCCGTGGTGTCCATGTTCTTTTTGATTTCTTACGGTCTTCTCAACTATGCCACCTATTATGAGGCCCGTGCCGCCAGTCCCTCATTTCGCCCCCGCTTTCGTTGGTTCGATCTTCGGGCCAGTCTTCTGGGAGCCGTGGCCTGCCTGGGTGTCATGCTGGCCATTGATTTAACCGCCAGCCTGATCGCTATTACCATCTTATTTGCTATTTTTCAGTATTTAAAACGTACGGCTGGTCCGGCGCGATGGGCAGACAGCCGGCGTTCGTATCACCTTCAGCAGGCCAGAAATCACCTGCTTTCTGCCGCCACCGAACCCCAGCACCCCCGCGACTGGCGACCGCATTTTCTCTTATTTTCCAATGATACCCATCGTCGCCGTCAACTTCTTGATTTTGCCTCATGGCTCGAAGGTGATGCCGGCCTGACGACCGCCGTGCGAATCTTGGAAGGCCGGGGAGTTAAAATGATCAAACAAAAAGAACAAGCCGAGGAGGAACTTCGCAAGGACATTGCTGAAAGTGGTCTGGACGCTTTCCCGCTGGTCATCTCAGTGCCGGAGTTCAATCAAGGTTTGCAGACACTTGTGCAGGCCTTTGGTGTTGGTCCGATGCGGGCCAATACCATTTTGCTGAATTGGATTCAACAACTGCCTACTGGGGTGTCCGCTTT
>CAMYNZ010000634.1:1578-2528 GCA_947259865.1 uncultured Desulfobacterales bacterium
GGCCGGCATCTCAGAACCGCCTATCACTTTGGATGCAACCTGCTTGTACTGGCTGCCAAACAGGATGCATGGGCAAACTTGAAAACGGCGCCATCCGCTGCACGCCGCATCGATGTGTGGTGGAGGGGGGATGCCACCAGCCGTTTGATGCTGCTGCTGGCCTATCTTATAACCCGCAGTGACGCCTGGGAAGAAGCCGGCATTCGCGTACTGGCCGTCGCTTCCGAGGAGCAATCCGAAAAAACGATTGAGGAACTCAAAAATACACTCAATGAGGTTCGCATAGATGCTGAACCGGAAATAATTCAGAGTGCAAATGCTGATATCGTTTCCGATCACTCCTCTGACGCGGCGTTGGTTTTTCTGCCTTTTCAGCTGCGGAGAAATCAACCTTTAGATCCTTTTGGTAATCTCTTAAACCACTTATTGTCCCGTTTGCAAGTTGCGGCCCTGGTGATGGCAGCTGAGGATATTGACCTGGATGCTGAACCCGAAGACGGAAAAGCCGGAGAGACCGCAGAAGCTATCGACGCCCTGGCGGATGCCGAAAAACGAGCGCGTGAGGCGGAGAATGAAGCTGCTAAGGCTTTTGAGGCGGCCATTGCAGCGAGGGATAAATTACAGCAAATAACCGAGGAAGCCACCCGGTCGGATGTGGATGCATCTGAAATCAAAGCCTTAAAAGCTTCATTGGAAAAGGCCGAAAAAATATCTGAAAAAGCGGCGCGACGATCTGCCAAGGTAAAAGCCAAAGCAGAAGCTGCCGCCCGGGCTGTCGAGGAGCTTGGTTTAAAAACGGATAAAAACGAAAAGGACAAACCCGGCGCAGCTGATTCCTAGTAACCCTCACAAAGGTGAATTCATCGAGTTCTTTTGATTTAGCCCTGCTTCAGAAGGCGTCCCCAAAATGGTCGCCGGCGTGAGCAAAAGGCTTTCAAACCGCTTCTAAT
>CAMYNZ010000635.1 GCA_947259865.1 uncultured Desulfobacterales bacterium
CCATGATATCCTCAAGCTTTGAGGGAGCTGGTATATTTGCACCATCTTCCATCATACCCTTGATGTGCAGAGAAAGAGCATCATGGGCCATATCCTTGGCTTCATCAATGGAGCTACCGGCGGTAATACATCCCGGAAAGTCTGGAAAAGATACACCGAAATCACTTTTGGCGTCCTTATGGACGACGGCAATATAATTAGCCATTTTGGCCTCCTATTTGAACTTAATACCTGCTTGGCGTTCAATGCTTTTCAAAGTGCCAATCGGTATTTCTTTTTTAGGGTGCGGAACTGTAACCCGACCCTTTTTTGATGGATGCTTGAATTGAAAGTGCGAACCGGATTGATCGACCTTATACCAACCATCCTTTTGCAGCATTTTGATGATCATCCGGCTATCCACGTGTGTATTTATACACATTGAACGGGCTTTTGTCAAATATATTTTTAATTCCAGGATGACAGCAGCTGAAGATGTATGGGCTATATTCTGAGGCTTTTAAGAATCGCAGTTGGTTTCAACAGAGGTGCCATTGCATCTTGCTGGGATGCAGCGGTCCGCCACTTTTGCCTGAGTTAAGAGTGCGCTTCTCTCCAATGCATCAACACATCAAACCTAGATATTGGATGCTGTGATATTTACCTAGAGTAAAACTTGAGGTTAGCAGACTCTTTATGCTATTTTTAAAAATTAATCTTCCGGCTATCTATACACATTTCATATTTTCGATTTTGACTGTTTGATTTCACTTACAAATATAAAACCAAGTTAGAGAGCATTCAAAGATTTGATTAATAGCCGAAATCTACAGCCCAGCCGAAGTGTGGGTTTCGTATGGCTAATATACAATCTCGGAAAGTTAATCAGTAGATACAGCAGGGTAGTAGTACGTTGGAGTTATCTGTAACGACTAAAACACAGATGAGGTTTCGACCTCAACAACCGGTTTATTTTGGCGGATCATCAATAGCGATTTCAATGGCATTAGATGGGCAGATCGTGTAGCAATCGCCACACGAGTCGCATTTGGCGTGATCGATAATAAACTTATCATTATGTTGATAAATTGCCTTGAAAGAGCACTTTTCCATACATTCCCCGCAGTCAATGCATTCTTCTGTTATACGAACACCTCTAAACGGGATTTGCTTGCCACCAAAGGAAAAGCCTGTACGCAGCAATTTATGGGAACGGTGCTCCATTTCAAAATCGAAATCATACACTTCCCCCCAAGCGCTGTACAGGCAAAAGGTGGTCATGGCTTGATACTTTTCAATGTCTTTTACACCGAGCATAAACATTTCATTATCTGTGGCTTTTTTTTTGAGTTTCTCAAAAGAGATTTCCTTAATATCCCCGGTCGCACGAATGGTATATCCTGGTGCAAAATAGGGCATTCCTTCTTCATCATGGCTTACTGAGGTTTTAGGGTACATACCACAGATAGATAGCGTTTCCGTTTTTTTTAGCTGTTCATAAAAAGGCTTGGTGATCATAGTTCGAAAATACAGTCCTTCATTGTCAAAGGCAAATAGGTGAGCAATTCGTGTTTGTGGGGTATCTTTGTCAATGGTAGCAAAGGTGAGACAACCAATTTGATCAAATTTTTCATAAATGCCCGCGATATCCATTGCTATATCTCCGTAGTGAATTTTAACCATTGTTTAACTGATAATTTTGTTCGCAATGCAGATAGATTGAGAATAACCACGGTTCGGGCAGGGTTGTGATATCCAAAGAATTGGAATGGAATATGGCGCTATTGGGGAGCTGGATTCCGTCACAAACCCAACTCGGTTAAAAATACATGTTTCAAATGGATATCACAAGCGGTTTTATAAGATGGTCTGTTAAAGTCCGATGCGGATGTCCCGCCCCCCAAAATCCATCCTTAAATTAAAGTGACGGCCAACCCCAAAAATTTTCCGAAAATTATATTTAGGATTATGTTGACTTGGCAGCCGGTTTTTATGATATCTGTAATTGTGCCTGTGTGGCGGTACCATCTACTAATCTGTATTGCGGCTAAATTTGTGATATTTTTTGAAATCACAGGTTTTGGGGGGCGTTATATTCTGCATTTTATCTCAATATATCTGCACCGTGAGT
>CAMYNZ010000636.1 GCA_947259865.1 uncultured Desulfobacterales bacterium
TGTCAACACCAGCGATATTATAAACTCCTGGAAAAAGGGCCTGCGCATCATGGCCTATCTCGATCCCGGCATAACCAACAATGAACTGGATGATTTAAAACAAACCATCCGCTCCCTGGACAATGTCGACACGTTAAAGTTCATATCCAAACAGGAAGCCCTGAGCCGGCTCAAAGCCCAGATGAAACATCAATCATCACTGTTTACAAACCTCACCCGGAATCCGTTGCCCGACAGCCTAGAAATCCGCATGACAGCTGCCGCTGGGAGTTGGAAAAAAATTGATTCACTGGCCAATCGAATTGAATCACTGCCCCAAATTGCCGATGTGGAGTACGGTCAACGATGGGTCGGGCGATTTGCACACATTATCTCCCTGTTTCGGCTGGCGGGCTATGCCATGGGGACCCTTTTTTTCATGGCCACCATATTTATTGTGGCCAATACGATTCGGCTGGTTATTTATTCAAGACGCGAGGAAGTTGAGATTATGCGCCTGGTGGGTGGAACCGACAATTTTATCAAAATACCGTTTTATGTTGAAGGCCTCATTCAAGGAGCACTGGGCGCGGTCATCGGCCTTGCCATGCTCTATATTGCTTTTATATTTGTTACATCCAATGTTGAGAAAGGATTTTTTCCAGGCCTTTTTCGTTTTCATTTCCTATCACCTGCCATTTTGCTGGCGATTCTGCTGGCCAGCATGCTGGTGGGATGGTTGGGATGTTTCATTTCATTAAAGCAGTTTTTGAAGCAGTAGGTGCTGGGTCCGGGTCGCTGGCCTTTTGTCACTGGCGGCTGGTCACTGGTACCACATGATACTCGATGCTGGATACTGGATGCATATTTATCTAAGATTACAAAATTAACCCCTATTCTGGTTATGGTCGGCCTGCTTTTGTTTAACAATGCCGACGTCGTACATGCAGTTGATGGGCGGTCTACCGGCATCGTTACCGCGAACGAAATCAGCGTGCAGTCTGAGCCGGGCAGGCACGGCCTGCCTCAAAAAACCCTCAAGCGCGGCGCAAAATTTAAAATAATTAAACACCGTCAGGGATGGATCCAGATTCTTCATAATGGTGAAGTGGGTTTCATCAAGAACCAGGACCAAACGATAAAGATCGTTCAAGGCAAAAAAGCCGGTGCGGGCCCCAAGGCTGAAAAAATGCAGCCTGAGCAGCTTCAGCAACTGGATGAATATGAAAAACGCAAAGAAAATATCGACAGGGAAATCCAACAGGGACAACAGGAAGTTGAGGTCATTGCCCGTCAGGAAAGCGAAACCCTCAGGCGCTTGAATCAGGTTGAGCAGTCGCTCAACAAAAGTAAAAGACGCGCGGCTGCCATCAGAAGAGAACTTAAGAAGTTAGACACTGCCATCGGCGAGACCTCACATTCATCTGAGGAATTGAAAAAGCAAATCCGGGCTAATGAAAAATATGTGGCCCAGCGCCTGGTAGCCCTTTACAAAATGAACTGGCTCGGCAAATTTCATTTATTGGCATCCGCGGAATCAATGCACGAATTTATAGAACGCAAGGCGGCATTGGAAAGCATCCTGGCGCATGATGAGAAGATCCGGCAGGACCTGGTATCGGATCAGAATGAATTAAAGGATATACTCGACCGCCTCAACAGCCTGAAGGATCAAAAAAGCGCCCGCGCCACAGAGTTAAAAAAACAATATCGGCAGATGTCCCGGGAACGGTCGACCCGCACCAACTTGCTGGCTGACATTCGCAGCCAGAAAGCTCTGGAACTGGCGGCCATAGATGCTTTGACCCAGGCATCCAATGAACTCGACCGTAAAATCAATTTGCTGAATACGAGTATCAGCACGCCTGCCGAAGATGTTAATCCGTCACAATTACCGTTTTCGTCTCATAAAGGCTTGCTAAATCGGCCGGTTAACGGTAGAATAATTTCTTTATACGGACCATATAAAAATCCCAAGTATAATATTACCAACTTTCGCAGCGGCATTGATATTAAGGCCGATAACGGAGAACCGGTTCGCTCCGTTTACAAAGGTAGAGTTCTATATTCCAGCTGGTTTAAAACTTACGGCAACATGATAATTATTGATCATGGC
>CAMYNZ010000637.1 GCA_947259865.1 uncultured Desulfobacterales bacterium
CGCTATTTCGGTGGCGGTTTTCGGTGTTCCGGACAAATTAAAATTCGTCCCCTTATCAGCAAAAACGCGTTTTACCGCATTGCAATCCGGTGAAATCGATGTTCTGACACGCAACTGCACACAGACATTGGGTCGTGAAACAGCACTGGGTCTAAATTTTGTGCATGTCAATTATTATGATGGTCAGGGCTTTCTGGTGCCCAAGAATCTGGGTGTCAAAAGCGCCAAAGAACTCGATGGTGCCACGGTGTGTGTCCTGCCGGGTACGACCACCGAACTCAATGTGGCGGACTATTTCAGGGCCAACAATTTGAAGATGAAACCGGTTGTTATTGAGAGCACCCCTGAACTGGCGAAAACCTTTTTTGCCGGGCGCTGCGACGTCTTAACTTCGGATGCTTCCCAGTTGGCCTCAACCCGTTCCGTTGCTCCCAAACCCGATGATTATATCATTTTGCCGGAAATAATCTCCAAGGAACCCCTGGCCCCTGTCGTACGCCATGGAGACGACCAATGGTACGATATTGTCAATTTTTCGGTTATGGCAATGATTGCCGCTGAGGAACTCGGAATTACATCAAAAAATGTGGATAAAATGCTGCAAAGCAAGGATCCCAAAATTCAGAGATTTTTAGGTGTCACCGCAGGTAATGGCAAAGCACTGGGGATTGATGAAAAGTGGGCCTTTAATATTATCAAACAAGTTGGAAACTATGGTGAGGTCTTCGAACGCAATGTCGGTGTCAATACCCCCCTTAAAATTGAGCGTGGTTTGAATGAACTGTGGACAAAGGGCGGTTTAATGTATGCACCGCCGTTTAAATAATTATTCAATTAAAAAGGGTGCCACTGATGGTGGCACCCTTTCTGTTAGCGGGATCGTAAAAGAAAAATTCCAACATTCTATTTTGGTGATACAATATTTTTTTTGCGAACTTGGATTTATCAATGATGAAGAAAAACGCAGACGCGGCGGGCAGCTCGAAGGTGGGTAAGGTTGCTTTTTGGTATGATCCGCGTAAGCGATCCATTCTGGATCAGCTGGGCGTCTTGGCCATGGTGGGATTGCTGGGTTATTATCTTGTCACCAACACCCAGGCCAACCTTGAAAGACAAGCCATTGCCACGGGATTCGGCTTTCTTGAAAAGGAAGCTGCTTTTGAAATCGGTGAATCCCTAATTTCCTATTCGGCAGCAGACAAATATGCACGCGCTTTATTTGTCGGCGTTTTAAATACGCTGTTGGTCTCTTTTATCGGGATTGTACTCACGGTTGTACTCGGCACCCTCATCGGTATCGCTCGCTTATCAGCCAATTGGCTGGTATCCCGACTGGCGGCTGTCTTTATTGAAGTCTCATCCTGCGCATACCTATATGGCCGTAGCTTTTGTGGCAGGTTGTGTAAGTGTATATTTTCTGCGTCGCTGGGCGCGCAAGCGACAGGCAAAAACCGGAATGCTTTTTCCCGTTTTTCGCGTATCCGCCGGCATCCTTATTTTGATTCCGCTTTTGGCCTGGCTGGCGGGAGGAAGTCCAACCGCCATGAGTGTTCCGGAACTCAAAGGGTTCAATTTTCAAGGCGGGCTGAATGTCAGCCCCGAATTCAGTGCGCTTTTATTGGGTCTAGTACTTTATACGGCAGCGTTTGTTGCTGAAGCCGTCCGCGCCGGTATCCAATCTGTGAGCAAAGGGCAGCAGGAAGCGGCCATGTCCATCGGACTCAGATCCAACCGGGTTCTCCAATTGGTAATCTTACCCCAGGCTCTGAGAGTGATCATACCGCCCTTGACCAGCCAGATGCTGAGCCTTACCAAGAACAGCTCGCTGGCAGTGGCCATCGGTTATCCCGATTTTGTCTCGGTTACCGGTACGGCCATCAATCAAACCGGACAGGCGATCGAAGGCGTGGCCATGATCATGATTGTATATCTTTTTTTCAGTCTTTCGACGTCAGCATTTATGAACTGGTATAATAAGAAAATGGCCCTTGTGGAAAGATAAATTATAGGTTTGAAGTGAGCTAAAGATATGGAGGCTTACGTTCAAGAAAAACCAGCAGAAGCGTTAAAACCCCCTGTAACAAGCGTGGGCATCATCGGATGGGTAAGATCTAATTTGTTTAAAGGTTGGTTTAACTCCCTTCTGACCATCATAACGATATATTGTTTGTGGCTAATCGTACCTCCTCTGATTCGCTGGGCATTTATTGACAGCCTTTGGATATCAACAGGAGCGGAATGCCAGCAGAGCGATGGCGCCTGCTGGTCGATTATACCCGCCAATATACGGTTTATTCTTTTCGGATTTTTTCCTTATGATCAGCAATGGCGGCCTTTGGTGGCTATGGTTCTATTGATCGGCTTGCTGTTTTACAGCCGAAACAGAGATCACTGGAAGAAATCTTTGGCCTATGCATGGATTTTGGGCCTTTTCCTTATGGGTTTATTGATGAAAGGGGGGCTTTTCGGCTTAAGCTCGGTGGAAACTGCCAAGTGGGGAGGGCTTCCATTAACGCTAACATTATCGGTTATCGGTTTAACAGCTGCTTATCCCTTAGGGATTGTATTTGCTTTGGGGCGCAGATCGAAAATGCCGGTCGTAAAAACACTA
>CAMYNZ010000638.1 GCA_947259865.1 uncultured Desulfobacterales bacterium
ATCTATGGCCATCGCTCCGGCGGAAGCCAGAATTCGCAAAACGGCATCTTCGAAACCACCGGCGGTCGGCAATGTGGCCACGCGTAGCTCAAAGGCCGGAACACCTTTGCGTCGGAATTTTATCTTTCCGTCTTGGGGCAGCCGCCTTTCGGCGATATCCAGATTGGCCATAATTTTAACCCTCGAAATGATCCCGCGAACCATGGCATTGGGAACTTTCATGTATTCCTGGCAAACACCGTCCATCCTGAAGCGGATGCTCGTTGCTTTGGTTATGGGTGAAGGCTCAATGTGAATATCAGAAGCGTTTTTACGATAGGCCGCAATGATGGTCTGATCCACTAGCTTAACGACTTTGCTGGAAGCTGCGTCGGCTTCATCGATATCCGCTTCATCCTCCTCTTCCTCGAAGGATACATCCGGAATCAGATCAAAATCATCCAGCACGTCATCTACTGACTGCGCATCAGCCATTTGTTTGTTCGGATCGAAAAAATTGCGGATGAATTCCAGGATGTCCTCATGGATGGCGACTGAAAAATTGATTTTACTGGTCTTCATCAACGTTTTAATATTATCTGTTTTATTCAGATCCCGGGGATCATCAACCAAGATCTCGACACCATCCTTGCTCCAAGCAAGTGGAATCCACAGCTCATTCACCAAAAAAGCCTTCTTAAGATTGGTCAACAGCTCAACCGGCACTGGATACGATGGATCATAAGATCTGAAGGGGCAGCCATAGAAGAGAGAGAAAGATTTGCCGATGGCTTCTTTTTTGATGTGAAAATGCTCGATCAATACAAATTCCACACTTTTTTTCATCTTTTTGGACAGCGCAAAGGCCTCCTGCAACTTGTCGGTGGTTACCATTCGCAGGAGATAGTCATACTTTGAACCGGAAGCAAAGGTTGCGGCGAGCGAATCCAATCGTTTTTTTATCTCGTCATTGGCGGGATCCAGCTTGGAAGCTTCACTGTAAATATCATGGGCCTGATCCCTGTGATCCCGTTTTTCCAATTCCTGGCCAAGCAATAATTTGAGACAGGCCGAATCCTTCGGCGCTAGGTCTTGCCCGCCGACAAGCGCCTCAAATTCTTCAACAGCTTTTGCCGGAGAATGCAGTTTCAACAAGCTTTCCGTCAAGCCGGGGACGACTTCTTCTTTGGGATGATCTTCAGCCAGCATTTTTACGTACTCAGCAATTGCCTCACCGTGAAGCCCCATTTCTTGGAAGGCAGATGCACTGTCAAGCGTTTCGGAAACTCCTCCCTTGCTGGTCAACGTTTTCTTAAACATTGAAATTTCTTTGGCGGAAACCCCTTTGGGGTCTGTATCCTCCTGGTCAGCAATCTCCTTTTTTAGCAAACTGATCTGCGTTTTGATATTGTCCTGTACCTCGGTATCCTGAGAGGGAACCGTCGCAAGAACACTTTCATAAATATTGAGCGAGTCGCCGTACAAGCCCATGGATCGGCAGACTTCTGCTTCATTTATTCTGGATTCGATTTCGGTTATCATTTCTGCTCGTCAACCTTTCTTTGATTTATTTTTTGAAAAGCCGTTTTATTCCTTTCGCTGCTTTAACGGGTTTTAAGGATGGCAGCAATATGTCGCATTGGAGCCGAACCATAGCAATTGGAGCAAAAATTCCCATTAGTAAAATTAAATACCCGGACTCTGTTCTGCGGATATATACGCGTCCCTTTTTAAAAACCAGATCCGTTTCTCTCATGCCGTTTAAAGATTCGATAAATTGACGCCAGTCTATATGCTTAGCGTCTTCGTGCACGGCGTTATTAAGTTCTTTAAAAATAAGATCTCCGGCAAAAGAGAACAACATTAGGCCTTTTAGGCCTTCAATCCTCAAAATATCATCGAACAATTCTCGCATACTGAATTTCCGCCAAATGAATCAGTCAATTATTGCATTAAAAAATCACCCGCCAAGGATGTTCATAATTTTATCCCGCGGGCATTTTGGATTTATCGAAATGACAATAGTTTTTTCGCCAGGTATCACGATGCTATCGTTGGGCTCACCCTTATCGATGTAACCCT
>CAMYNZ010000639.1 GCA_947259865.1 uncultured Desulfobacterales bacterium
CGTAGATAAGCAGAACAAGAGCAGAATCAATGCCGATGTTGAATATCCGTTTCTTCCGACGGATAAGAAGGCCGGTGCAATAGATGGCCGTGACTAAAATTCCCGAACCAAGTGCAAAAGCGGCAGATTTATCGATATGATTAAGGATCGGCCCGCTGCGGTAAAGCAAGTCAGCGGGGAAGATCAAAAACACCATAATCAGATTGCTGCCCAGTATGTTAGAAATAGCCATGGTGTAAGCTCTGATCCTGACGGCGGCAATGGTGGTGCTGAGCTCCGGCAGGGATGTGGTGGCGGCGAGCAAGGTGACACCCACAAAACTGCTACCCAAGCCAGTTTGGACGGCAAGTGTATCAGCGACATGCGTTAAAAATGTACCACTTATAAGAATAATTAGCGCGGCTACCGCTGTAAAAGACAAGAGTTTTTTAATAGGGAATTGATCATAGCGGTTTTGCCGATACTGAGATTCTTCTTCTCTGGGGTTGGGTAGATCAACCGGATTCCAGATTTCTGTGATGATAAATTTCTGGATAATAAAAATACAGACTATGTAAAACGCAGCAAGAAAAACACTGGCTATGCCAACCTGACCAAAAAAAACAAAATCACCGGTTAAAGAGATAATCAGCAGAATGGTCAGCATGATAATCAGGCATAACCCTTCGATAATCGGTGTTGGCTTGCGGGGAAAGGTCGTCAGTGTTGCATGAACCACAATAACATCCGCAACGCCTAAAATAGCCGTTTGCATCGTAATGCCGCCAAACATGTTGTTCAGTGCCAGCGCGGCATTATCGGTCAGTGCTGCGGTCATGGTTGTCACCATCTCTGGAAGTTCTGTGATCGCCGCCAAAACAACTAGCCCCATAAGAGCGCGGGTTATTTTCGTTTTCTCAGCTATCGCATCAACCAAATAAGAAAGCCGCGCTCCTGAGATCCATACCAAGCTGGAAAGCCCTATAAAAATGGCTATGTTAAAAATAAGGGGGAATTCGATAAACACTGGCTACCCTAAGTCCATTTTCAAAATTAATTCTGCACGAAAACTACTATAACAGGTGCCTTTATATTAACTTGATATTTATCAATGCCTACTCAAGAAAATAGATTTGAACGTCCGCTATTGGCCCAAAGCGGACAATTGAAGAGTAATGACACTGCGTTTGCGAAAATAATTGTACTGGCAGCAAAAAGCTGCTTAATATCAAAAAGAGGAGCCAGGAGCGTACCTTTTTTAAGCTCTGTATCCAGAATACACTGACGACGTACATATCGAGAAAGCTCGTATCGTGGAACAAACTCAAACAAACGTTGCATATAACTCGAAGTTTTTTTTCATCGATCATTGTGATGGTCCTATTCTATTTGATACCGGATTAAGTCCAGACATTGTATCAAATCCTCAATACATTTCTAATCCAATCGGACGCTTTCTATTAAAACGGATATTTCGCCTAGATATTAGTGAAGAAGACCAGCTAGATAAACTGCTTGCAATAGCAGGAAAAGAAGCAGGTGAAATACGTAAAGCCGTCATTTCACATCTTCACTTTGATCATGTCGGTGGGATAAAACACATTCCCCAAGCCGAGCTGTTGGTTAGTCAAAAGGAATGGGATCAGCTTTCCAAGCCTCATCCAGAAAGAGAGTGGTTCTTAAGCGAGCACATCAAAATTCCTAACGCAAAATGGAAACCTTTTAAGTTTGAAGAATCTAATGATCCAATTTTTCAAGGTTTTGAAGGTGTTTTTGATATTGCTGGCGATGGTTCAATGATATTGCTACCAACCCCAGGGCACACAATTGGTTCAATTTCTATGTTAATACGCAATGCTGGCTGGTCGCCTATCTTGCTAGTAGGAGACTTGGTTTATGAAAGCAAACTTATTGACCAAAATGTAACAGCAGGAGTTGGAGATACTGAAGAATTACTAAAAACATATGAAAAAGTCATGAAACTGAAAGCGCATTTTCCTGATCTAAAGATTGTTCCAGCACATGACTATAACGCGAGTGAAATGATTGCTGAGGCAATAACAAACTAAGGCTGAATTAATTTAGCTTACCTTCAGTAGTCTCAATGTTATGAAAACGGCGGGATTCTCTATCCCATTCTGTTTCTTTTGTAAGTTCACCAAGCCGCTCTAAAACAAGAAGTGCTTTGTGTTTATCGACGTGTGCGTAGGA